>JBATMM010000167.1:0-1773 GCA_049289835.1 Saprospiraceae bacterium
TCTTGAATCCGGGCATTTTTGTTTCAAGAAAATAATGACCGGAAGGTGGTTCTTTGAAAATAAAGTTGCCGTCTGCATCAGATGTCGTGTTTTCGACTATAGTGCTGTCCGGGAGTACTTTTAACAGAATAATGACAGATTCTAGCGGGTATTGTGATATGTTATCTATTATTTTCCCCCTCACAGCATAAGGTATCGGCTGTCCGGATAAAGCCTGACAGGATATCACGAAAAATAGTAAAAACAAAAAAGGCTTTACCATGCAAACGTTGAATTTAATTGTAAATAACGAAAGAATTCTGGAGGCTCTCTGTAAATTAAATGACAAATTGTTAAACGATTTTCCTTACACTTCGCTTACATTTTCAAACTTAGTGGCTTTGAGATTGTTGATTTAATTCGGGACGTTGACTAGCTGCGAATTGTGATGTATAAAATAATTGGGGTGATGCCCTATTAATCTAAAGTTTATGTTAAAACAATCAAATCACCGGGCCATCGGTCTGCCATTTTATGCGAAAGCCTCTTTGATCCTCATCGGATTGTTTGTATTGGTCAGCATGCTTTCCATAGCCCAAATCATTATCGTCCCTCTGCTGTTTGCGGCTATCCTCTCCATTTTACTGAGCACGATTGTGGATGCCCTTGTCAAAATTAAAGTGAACAGAATAGTGGCCATCGCCGGGACAATTATTGTAGCGGTTCTGATTGGTGCATTGTTTACTGTCTGGATTTCCTCTAAAGCAACGTTACTGATTGATGCATTTCCGGCATTGATAGCGAAATTTGACAAACTGCAGGCTGAAATCGTTTCATGGGCATCATGGAATGTAGGAATTGATGCGGTAAAAATAAATGCCTGGATCAACAGCTCACGTGCTGATCTGATGAATGCTAGTGGGGGTAAAATAGGAAGTACCCTGGTATCAGTGGGAGGATTGGTTGGCGTGCTGCTGTTATTGCCAGTATACATATTTCTTTTGCTCTATTATCAGCCGATCATCATTGAATTTTTTCATCGGTTGGCCGGACCGGAAAAGGCTGGAGAAGTGGATATCATACTGGGTTCGACAAAAGATATACTCAAAGGTTATTTTGCAGGTTTACTTATTGAATTGGTGATTGTCGCGATACTCGATGCGGTCGGTTTACTTGTCCTGGGCATTCAATTTGCCATCATCATCGGGATTCTGGGTGCTGTACTCAATATGATTCCTTATATCGGTGGCGCTATCACACTTGTAGGTACGATGCTGATTGCTTTATTGACCAAGGATGATTCGATCTACGCCGTATATGTGGCATTGTTGTTTTTTACAGTGCAGATTATTGACAATAATTTCATCATGCCTAAAATTGTAGGGTCAAAAGTCAAGATCAATGCACTGGTAGCTATAGTGGCTGTTATCGCCGGAGGTTTCTTATGGGGCGTTGCAGGTATGTTTCTGGCTATACCGATTACAGCTTTGATCAAAGTTATTTTTGATCGCATTCCTGGTTTAGAACCCTGGGGTTTTGTACTAGGAGATACGATGCCGCCGATGGTCAAGATTAAATTGCCGAGGAAGAGAAAAGTGGTTGTGAAAGAATAATGGTTCTTGCCTTCTTCCCCCGCTTCGCGTCCCCAATTGTTCTACACTTCGTTTCGAACAATTGAGGAGAAGGGGAAAACTTGCATTTCCCAATACAACCCCTTAATTTAGTGAGCCAAAACAAGTTTAATTTTTAGCTCATTTCAATACCAGTTGATTATGAAGAGAAGAAACATGCATC
>JBATMM010000168.1:0-1698 GCA_049289835.1 Saprospiraceae bacterium
AACGAGAGAAAACTGTATAACCTCCATTTGGATTATTGAAAATATCCTGCCCATAATCAAAGTCTCCAAAATCATAGATTTGTTCCCATCCTTGACTAAAAGCTCTCTGAGCAGCTAAAAGACTTAACACAAGTAGAAAGAAGATAAATATTTTTATTTTGTTTGATTTCATAACGTTCCAACTTGGATTTTCTATTAGTTAATACACTTATCATAAGATTACTATCTAATCCAGAACGCTGCCTAATAGCTATTTCTCCAAAAGCCTAATATTGCAGCTAACGGACAGAGCTACACGCAGGCAGGGATTTCATCTACAAACCTTTGCACGAAGCACTGATCTCCAAATTTAATACAATCCATTGACTCGAAGCAATAAGACCCTGCTTGCGTGTAGCTAATGTTATCTACCGGGCGATTTCTTTGTTCGTATTGTATCTGATCTTTTGTTCGCAGAGAGGGTAGAGCGTTGGCTATGATTGTTACTCTTGAAAGTTCTGTTCGCGGTTTGTCAGAAAAATATTGAATGTTGAGCAAACAAATTTCAGATGTTGCCATGGGAGAATGTCGTGTTGGAAGACTCAAGTTTGGCTGGCAAAATCTGTTCTATCTAGATTTGTTATAAGCTCGTAGATAACGACCAAGGCTATGGGCAGTGGCGGCTCAACGGGAGAATCTGCCAAATAGCCTTTATCTGTATCAATGTACAAAACTGTCGACAAAGTGATATCCGCCATTGCCTATAGCCAATGTTAGATGACGTTTTTCTTTCTCTATGACGAAATTAAACTTCATTCAAGTCGATCTAGATACCAATATGTTCCGTTAGCACTGTTTGTAATACCTACCAGACCAAATTCCTTATTAAAATATGTAATATAATCGCTAATACCTTTGATTTTGAATTGATCATCCCAATAGACATCTTGAAATTGTCGAATTCCTATTTGTATGTTGTCAAATTTTCGGACAAGGTAACTTGGAATTGTATCAGATATACTTCTGATGTTTACAAACCCACTCAGAGTAGCATTAATAGATGGATCTCGCATATGAATCGATAGTCCATCGGCTAAGTTTTGAATAAAATCTTGTTTTGTTGTGGTATAAAACGCATTAGGGATCCAGGCAAACAGGTCTAGGTCAATTGAAAACATTGTGTCCAAAGTATAGAGAACATTTATTGTTTGCAAGGAGGCTTGAAAAACAATTGGATCTTGGCTGTTTATAATCTGATTATCATCTAAATCACATTTTTGATGCCAATCATAGTAATGCTCGCTTCTAGTTATGGTAAACCTGAATTCATTATCCAATGTGTCCTTAAAAACGGCTGTTTTATTATTTTGAAGTGTATTAAAAAGTTCGAATGAACTGGGAAGTAAGTTGAATTCACCAAAATCTTCAAAAGGTGGACAATCTTTACCTTTTGAACAAGCAAGGGTTGAAAGTGCCAGTAAAATAATGTAGGTTCTAATTTTCATTTTGTGGTTCTAGGAATGTCATCTAACGACCAGGGCTATGGGCAGTGGCGGCTCAATGCGAGAATCTGCCAAGTAGCCTTAATCTGTATCAATGTACAAAACTGTCGACAAGGTGTTACCCGCCATTGCCTATAGCCGATGTTATATGTAGCCATTTTCCGTCTTATAGGAAAACATTCTTAGTAACCTCCCATGTATATGGTTTTTTAAAGGT
>JBATMM010000169.1:0-15252 GCA_049289835.1 Saprospiraceae bacterium
GGTATTCAGTATTCAGTATTCAGTATTCAGTATTCAGTAAGCTGTATAATAAGTGTGGATAATGAATTTAATAGATATTCTATAAAAAAAAACGGGCAAATAACTTTGCCCGTTGCACTAAATTAAATGAACCCCACAAATCTTTACAAATTGCTTTGTATTGTATACCTGAATTATCCGAGTACATTCGTCAGTTCTACAAACTTACTTTTAACTGACATTCCCATTCCTGCTCCTCTCTAATGACTGTCATTATGTACCGGATCTAATGGTAACAAATATCGACATAGTGGAATCCGATTACAATTAAATCCCGACGAACAGGTGAATTTGATTCACCAACGGGGCAGAAAAGGAATGACTGAAGCAGGAATAATGTTTGATGTCATTAAGACCGGGCACCTTAAAGGGAAAATATACTTCCTGAATAGAAGACTTATCGATCTAAAGTAAATTCAGGCATCAACAAAGGATGTACTGAATACTGGTTACTGATTACTGCTTACCGATCATCGGTTACTCACTTCCAATAAGCCACTTCTTGAATTCCGGCGATCGCTCCTTACTGACTATTGTGTCTTCTTCTGTATGGGGATCGAGTTTAAGTTTCACTCTTGATTTGGAATAGGTCACCATCTCTTCGATGGAACTCATTTTCACGATGAATTGTCTGTTGATCCGGAAAAAATGTAATGGATCTATCATTTGCTCGATCTGATCGAGGCTTTGATCCAGCGGGTATCTTTTATTGCCCGGCAAAACGGCAAAACTGATCTTATCCTTCGAATAAAAATATGCGACATTATCCAGGTCCACCAGTTTAATGCTTTGGCCCATTCTGACGAGCAACCGTTTGGATTTATGAATGAACCCTGCTTCCTGGAGACGTTGAAGAAGATCCGTGTTTTCGTCTGACTTCATCGGTTTCTTTGAAACCTTTTGCAAAGCAAGCTCAAGTTCATTTTGCTTTATGGGTTTGAGCAAATAGTCAATGGCATTCACTTTAAATGCCTTCAATGCATATTCATCATAAGCAGTGACAAATACAACCGGCGCTGTGATTACTACTTTTTCAAAAATATCAAAACTCGAACCATCCGCCAGATGAATATCCATCAGGATGATATCCGGTGACGGATTAATCTGTAACCATTCTACGGATGAATCGATACTGCTCAATGCAGCGATGACCTCAATCTTAGGATCAATGTCGCCTAATAATTTCTGTAGTCTCCGGACTGCAGCCTGCTCATCTTCAATGATTAAAATTTTCATTCGCTTGATTTTTTTATGATCGGTATACGAACGCGAAATGTGTCCTTATCTTTTTCAATAATCACTTTTCGCTCACTCATCAATTGATATCTCCTGACGATACTTTGCAATCCAAACTGTGTAGAAGGCTCAGCTCCGGATTTAGGTTGAAGATTATTTTTAACTGTTATGTATTGATCATCATCGATGGTGATATATACGTCCAGAGGCCTGTTTTCGGCGATAACATTATGCTTGACGGCATTTTCCACCAACATTTGTAACGTAAGGGGAAGTATAAATGCGTCCTTGGGAGCAGCATCAAAATGTAAAATCAGGTTAGTTCCATACCGCTTAGTCAATAGATAACCAAAGTTCTGCACCAATTCGAATTCCTCCTCAAGGGAAATAGTTTCCTGTTCTCTGTATTGAAGAATACTCCTGAAAAAATCTGATAATTTTTCAACGTATTCAATCGCTATCCCGGGCTTGAGTGCGTTTTCATCGATGATCGTGATGAGGGTATTAAAACTATTGAACAGAAAATGCGGATTGATCTGTGCTTTGAGTGCCTGCAACTGTGATTCAATCATATCTTTTTTATGCAATGCCCTTCTCTCGGCCCTACTGCTTCTCATTTTTACAAACCAATAGAAAATGAGACCCAAGAACAAGATCATGCTCAGTATAAACCACACCTGCAACCAAAATGGCTTTGCAATCGTAAATGAATAAGAGGCTACAGGTTCATCAAAGAAGGATTTATTCTCTGATGCTTTTACCAAAAAAGTGTAATCGCCGGGTGGCAGGCTTGAGTATGATGCTATATTATCCTTTGAAATTTTGGCTTCCCTGTCATACCCTACCAATTTGTAATTGTATGTAACAGCATGCGGAGCAGTGTACCATAATCCGATATATTCGAATGAGAAATAATTCTCTCGATAAGAGAAGGTATGCCTGGTCGTGAAATCCACAGGCTGCTGATTTACCCTGACCTGCATGAATTGAGTCCTGGGATCGATCGCGAACTCATGATCCGCAGCATAATATTTGAAGATGATATTCTTTCCACCGATATATACATTTCCTTTTGAATCTGTGGCCACTGCGTTGTCCCCTGATTGGAATTCTTCAGCTCCGATTTCAGAAGAGTAGTACATGAAATGTCTTCGTTCAGGTTCCATCAGATCAATACCTCGTCGATGTGATACCAGTATGTCTCCATTTCTGGAAGATGCCATGGAGGTGACATTCATGCTCGCGAGGCCGTCTGTAAGATTCAATGGTTTGTATGTCGTTCCATTTAATTCAACCAGTCCCAGATCGTGGGTATTAAACCACATGTGCTCCTGCTGGTCTTCGCAGATGGAATACACTTTCCGCAGCGCAATACTATCATAGCCCTTGTATTGGGTGACATGGTTCCCATCAACGCAATAAACACCATTGCCATCAGTGGCAAACCAGGCTCTATCCTTTGAGTCAACAAATACCTGGTACACAAAATGTAAATTGGATTGCCATGGATCATTGAGGAGTTGAAAGTGAATATCATTTTCCTTTGTGATGTCTTTTGATGTGGGATATGAAACTACACCCTGCAGTGTGGCGAGGTATATTTCTTCCTTTGTCCGATCCATAGACATGATGGAACTACCCAGCATATCAATTGAAGCATGATTAAGCCTGACAACACCTGTGGATGGTGTATAAATAAATAATCCTTTATCAAGTGTAGCAATCCATAAATTATCGAAATCATCTTCCAGTATATCTGTTATATTAAAGTCATAGGCAGGTGCCACACGAATTGTTCTGGAGGCTTTGTCTGCATACTGCTCCAGCCGGTAAAGTCCTTTGATCGTTCCTATCCATAGCTTATCCTGGTGATCGCAATACAATGTCTGAATTTCACCTATTTCAGTGGCCAGTGACTCAAAAGAATTGAATGCAGACAATAGCATTCCTTCGTGCATAGATATCCAGATATTCCCTTCGACATCTGCCAGAATATCAGAGACTGCAAATGCCGGTAATGTCTGCAAGCTGACAAGTTTCCGTAAAGAATTAAATTGTGAATAGAATCTCCAGACACCTGTTGTTCTTGTACCAATCCAGACTTCGTGGCTATCGAATATTTCGAAAGAGGTGATTTCATCCATCCCCTGACTCTCAAATGGTTTTATGATTTTCTTCAATCGGGCATTATACTGGACAACTCCAAATTCAAACGTACCGATCCAAACATTGTCTTCTTCATCTGCTGTGAGCGCAGTGATGATCTGATCCGGCAATCCATCCACGAGACCGATGTTGCGGATTTTTTTTACTTCATTCTGAAATGTGCAAATGTTAATTCCATCATCCGTTCCAATCCAGATCTCATTATTTCCTGTCATCGTCATCGAATAAATATCATTGCCCGACAAGCCATCATCCATGTCAAAATTGAAAAGTCTGGACCCGGTGTAAACATAAACACCTTCTCCATAGGTAGCAAACCAAATGTGGCCCGAGGTATCCTGCAGAATAGAAGTAATAGGTTTTACAGGATGTCCCTCCTCGATATCGAATAGAAAAGGTTTCCCCGAGGGATCAAGAAAATAAATTTTCCCTGATGAGGTGCCCACCCAGATCTTCCCGGTATTGTCTTCACAGAGAGATGTCACAGATAATGATGTCGCAGAGGTATCAAGCCTTACAGGAAAACATGTATTACCGTCATATCGCGCGAGTCCATTATCTGTACCTAACCATATCATGCATTGATGATCCTGTAACATCACATTGATAGGGATGTCAGCAAAGGCATTCCCTACTTCGTGTTGAATAAATTTGGGTTCCTGTGCCTTCATGCACGTCAGGTAAAAAATAAAGTATGGAAGCAACAGATTCCGGTTCATGATTTAGAACCTATGACGAAATCAATATTTAAATTAACATCTATTTGTTCGGAAATTTTCTGACTTACAATTTTGGGTATAGTGATACCATGATCCGACAATGGGATGGAGAAATCACAAATCATCATCACTTCCCCGGGCTTTAGTACGATCGTACCCCGTATGATTCTTTCCAGCCGGACACCATGAATTTCTAATACACCTTTAGCCCTGACAGAATACGTCCCGGGTGAATCAAAAGGAATATTCTCAATAAACTTTCCTGAAAAAGTAGCCTCCGGATATTTGGTTTGTTCCATGTAGTTTTCCAAAAAATGTACACGCTGAATTTCACTATTGAAGCCTTTAAAACTATTTATTTTGACAGAGAAAGCAAATTCTTTTGAATCCGGATTGATGACGCCACGAATTGATTTGCTTTCTGCCTTAATATTTTCAAGGGGCGCTTCTGAAATAAAGGTGGCCTCACCATTCTGGACGACATATCGTTGTGCCTGAGACAGACACAATTCTGTTCTCCCAAAGAGGAAAGCTATGAGTAGTATAAGTTTATTCATTCTAATATTCTGTAAGATATCCTCAAACATTAACGCTTCTGCCTTAGAAAGGTGCCATCCTCTTGAAAAATGTGATGAACTGGCCTATTTGACTGATGAATAAGTTCCCGCTTCCTGATTTTCAGTTAAAATCGAGTGGTAAAGTCTAATTATCCGAATAAATTACAAAACGAAAATTTAAATATGCTCCCGGAGAATAGTCTCAATTTTTAGAAACTTTTCTTGCAGTTCCACGACAGGCATTATACCTGATCGAAGGACTCACAATACAATCGGAAAGAATGTATCATGAGAATCTAATTGACGGTGAACCTGGAAGCATACAGGCCATTGAAATTGACTAAATATACTCCTTTCGGATAGTCAATGACAGATACATGATGTTGTCCTGATTCCACTACAGATGACCACATCACTCTACCCTGCACATCAAAGATGCTACATGTTCCTTTTATAGGGATATCAATATATAAAGTTTCGCTTACCGGGTTAGGGCTAAGCGTTATGCTTGCTTTAGTTGTGCTTAATGAAGAAGCTGACAGCAGGTTATCCGTACTGACCTGATCTATACACATATAAGCGGGTGTGTTCATCCCGAAGATGCCTACATCACTTGATGACAGTCTGAGTACGAGAGAATCAACTTCGCCGATGGTAGAGAGATCAACATATTTCCAATCTGTAAGTATATAGTCCTTTGATGAATTAGACGATCGATAATCAGCTAAGTAAACATTGATGCTGTCATCAGCGATAGCGCCACCAGCATATTTCTTGATGGTGAGAAGAAAGAAATCAGGATCTTTTCCTGATTCTCCTCCAAATTTTTTTGCAAACCCATCTCCGTCTTTCATGCTCAATGCTGCATAGGTGCTATTGGTGACATACATGCCTATCATGGGTTTCCCAATGGCTTTACCGGTCAATCGTACTATTGTATTGTCATATACATACCCTACAGCATATGAGGTAGAACCGAGTGCCCCTTTACCGGGTATTGCACTATATTGATTGGTAAATCCGGGTGTTGTACTATTCGTGTCAGCAGAAATAGCAAAACCGGACCAATAACCAAATTCATCATTATAGTCATTGGGGAGTTCAATAGACCCGCTTTTAAATCCACCATCCGGTGATGCATCATTTCGGTATTCACCTTTCCTGAGGTTGAATTCCTCAAAACCTGCCACTATCTGAGAAAAACCAATGCCAAATGACATTGAAAAAATAAGTGCCAATCCGAATTTCATCATTGCTCGATTATTTTTTGAGATTTCCAAATGACAGGAATTACCCTTTGATTGAATAAAGTTAAGCAATCAGGCCGGATATTGCGTTTTAAAATACCGGAATGTCAGAAAATAGAAAATTTCACCCCGGCTGTAAAGCTTCTCCCCGGCATTGGCCTTCTTTCAATAATCCTATAGGGTACATTCCAGATATTATCGGCCTGGATATATATCGATTCAGACAATCGGTGCTTTTCGAAATCAACAGACAGACCTGCTGAGCCAATATCGGCTGACTTTATCTGGTCATTGATCCCACTTGATGCTCCAAACCAATGATGATTGTAATAAGCGGACCAGTTAAGAAAATGGAGTGACAGACCCGTCATTATATTATCAACAGGCACATAAAATAGTTGCTCCCCTTCTTCGATCTGAAATTCTTTCAGAGCAGATTCAAATGTAGACCACGTGAGGTCAAGGCCTGTATTGAATACCAGCCTCCACTTATGCGATATGTATTCCACATTACATCTTGTCTCAAGACCACGGCTGTTCACTTTTGCAATATTGATAGGAGACCAATAATCACTGACACCTTTTACAGGAGGCATCCACATGATCCATTGATCAATGTTTCTCTTATATGCTGTAAGTGAAGTTGTAAAATTTATTTTATCGTTCACTGATTTGTAATGAATTCCTGCTTCAATGGTCCAGCCCTGTTCAGGGAGCAGATCTGGATTTCCTCCGGGTCTCCAGTTGAGGTCGTTTAATGTGGGCATCCTGTAATTACGTGACAAGCTTGTTTTGAATGTCACATTTTTTATTCCTGACCATTCTGTTGAAACGTCAGCAAGGAGAGGTGACCAAATATTCTCTGTCAATTCCTGCCGGGCCTGTAATCTCCACAACCAGCTTTTCGAAACAAGTCGCACAGATGAAAAAACAGCGGATTGATTTCTTGATTTAAGAGACTGATAATTTTCTGATTGTCCCTGTGCGATTTCAGTATTGATTCCAAATGCAATACTCATATTGTTGCCCGGATTGTATGACGCCACACCTTCTGCGAGCCATGTCCGGAATCGATTGTGGGTGTACAGAATGATCAGTGTATCCTGGTAGTCATTGATTTCATCAAGCCATGCACTTTTTAATTGCCAGTGAAATTTATCAGCTACATAATTCCACTGAAGAGAAGCCCGTAATATTTTATCCTGTTGAGCAGCTTTACTTGTATTCTGAGTCGAAAGAGGTGGTATCTGACGGTCCGCATATTGAAACCACAACCGGCCTGTAATAAATTGTTTATCACTGATCGAAAAAGATAATTCCTGGAGTATACCATTGTCTTTGATTTGATTGTGTACCTGATTGTGTTCAGGCAAACCTTTGTCAAGTCTGAAGCGGAAATTATTCTCTGCATACTGTGAAAATAATCTTGAAGACAATCGAATTCTGCCTACGCCATAATCTAATTGGATATCACCTGCACGATGCCCCCAACTTCCTGCTGATAAATGAATACCAATGCGATTGATCGTACTGATCTGGGAGTTTGAAATTGAAATGAGTCCGCCTACTGCGCCGGACCCAAATGCTGAACCATGACCTCCATAATGAATAGCTGCTTCATCAAAAAAAACACCTGGAATCAAAGAGAGATCCTGTAATCCAAGCATCGGATTCCGTAATGGAATTCCATTCCAAACGATTTGTGTATGAGCCGCACCTCCGCCGCGAATACCAAGTGTGGCCAGAGTGCCTGTTCCATAGGATCTGACAAATAATGGCGTTTGCCTGGATAATGCGGATGCAAGGTCTGCATGTGAGATAGACGAAAGTGTGGATCGGTCAATGCGATCAGTATGTTTTCCAATATCAGCCAGGTCAATTCGCTCTGCTGTAACTTCGATTTGCTTAAGGACCTGAACACTGTCAATTTGAGCATTCAATAAATTAATACCGGATGCCCACCATAGGGTTACAAAAGAAAAGATCAAACAAAAACAGCGGGTATTGAATGACTGCATGATTCAAAATTAACTTAAAAGAATTCATGGGGGCATAGATTACCATTCTTTGCTTACAGCCGACTTTTTGCCGGTTATACCCTATTATTGGGTTGAATTATCTTGTAAAAATCGGATTCTGTCGATAAATAGTACCTCACTGCAACCATTGCCTACAAATTTGAGTCTTGTAGATTAATCAAACAAGACCTGGAAAATGAAAAAAATCAACATACTTCTGTCTCTTATTCTCCTTTCTTTTTCTCCACTACTGGCTCAATATGCAGATACCGGTCTCAAAAGCAGGGTTGTCGATGAGAATTCGGATCCCATAAGCTTTGCTACGGTCACTCTTTACAAGGCTTTAGATTCCACGATGGTCAAGGCTGGTTATTCTGAAGAGGATGGCACGTTTGCCTTTACACACATTTCGCCAGGATCTTATTATTTAAATATTTCCTTTGTCGGCTATGATACTTATATTTCCGCCACTGTCGATGTGACCTCAGACAATATGTTGCAGCTTGACAATGTAAAAATGTTGCCATTCACTATGGAGTTAGGTGAAGTTGTAATCGCTGCTTCAAAACCACTTATAGAAGTCAAGCCTGATAAAACTGTATTTAATGTCGAAGGGAGTGTCAATGCCATCGGAAATAACGGACTTGAGTTGTTGAGAAAAGCACCCGGTGTCGTGGTTGATAACAACGATCGATTGATGTTGATCGGAAAAAGCGGTGTGAAAGTGTATATCGATGGGCGTCAATCTATCCTGACGGGAGATGATCTGTCCAATTATCTTAAATCTCTGCAATCAACACAGATTGAAGCTATCGAAGTGATCACTCAACCTTCCAGCCGATACGAAGCAGACGGAAATGCAGGCATCATCAATATCAGACTGATCAAAGACAAATCGCTTGGAACAAATGCAAATGTAAGCCTCGGCTATAACCAGGCTGTACATGGACGTTTCAATGGAAATCTGAGTATAAATAACAGATCGAAATATGTCAATGTCTTTGGTAATTACAATTATGCCAATGGGCAAAGCAGTGAATTCAATTTCTTCGAACGCACCACTGCTGATCTTTTCACTGACCAGTCTAATAAAGGTGGTAATGAATGGGAAAATCATTCCCTGAGAGCCGGTATTGATGTCTATGCTTCACCAAATGCAACCATTGGTGTTCTGTTTGATGGATTTATGAATAATGGTACGTGGGCAAGTAAAATCCATACGACGATAGCGCCGTCCCGAAGTGAATCACCCATAGAATTGCTTGAAGCGACTAACCGTGTGAAGACTGATCAGGATAACTATAATATCAACGGCAATTATAAATATGACAATAAGAAAGGAACTGTACTGAATGTTGATGCTGATTATGGAACATATTCAAGCATCGGCGATTCCTATCAGCCCAACTATTATTATGATCCAACAAATGGAGAATTGACAGATTCAAGGATATTTTCTTCCCATGCACCGACTACCATTGATATCAAAACACTCAAGCTTGATTATGAAAAGGGAATGTTTGGCGGAACTGTAGGCGCAGGATTTAAGCTTGCATTAGTCAATACGGACAACAACTATGAATTCTATGATATCATCGATGATGAACCGATACTAAATATCGACCGGACCAACCGGTTTGAGTATTCTGAAAATGTAAATGCGGCTTATGCTAATTACAACAGGCAATGGAAAAAAATCGGGTTACAACTAGGAGTTCGTATGGAACAAACGGATTCAAAAGGTGATCTGACCAGTCAGAAACCACAAAATGATGAAACGGTCAAACAAGATTATGTGGACTTTTTTCCAAGTGGCGGATTGACATATCAATTAAGTCAGAAACATAGTTTACGTCTGACATACAGTCGGCGTATTGACAGACCGAATTACAGAGATCTCAATCCGTTTGAAACCAAGTTGGATGAGTTGACCTTCCAAAAAGGAAATCCATTCCTTCGTCCCCAGTATTCAAATAGTATTTCATTGGGACACACGTTTAATTATACATTGAATACAAGTCTGACTTACACACATACACATGACCTGATGTCAGAAATAACGGATACAGCAAGTATGAAAGCAGCATTCATTACTACAGAGAATATTGCTGACCAGGATGTGTATTCGATCAGTGTAAGCTATCCTTTCGCACTTACAAAATCTTGGAATGTATTTGCAAATACAAGTTTGTCCAATACACATAACAAGGCTGATTTTGGTAATGGTAAAATAGTTGACATCCGCGCGACCACTTTTAATGTATACATGCAGCAGTCCTTCATACTACCGAAAGGATTTACGTTTGAAGTATCCGGATGGTATAATTCACCCGGGATATGGGGAGGAAATTTTGCGACCAATTCGATGTGGAGTGTGGATGCAGGTATCCAGAAGAAAATCTGGAAAGAAAGAGGAAATATCAAGCTGGGGGTCAGCGATATTTTCGACAGTATGAATTGGTCAGGCGTCAATGATTTCGGAGCACTTGCGATGAGAGCGCATGGTGGATGGGAAAGCAGGCAAGCTAAACTCAATTTCACATATCTCATCGGAAGCAGCCAGGTGAAAGGTAATCGTAATCGTAGCACAGGGCTTGAAGATGAATCTAAACGGATACAAGGAGGGAAACAGTAAACGGAAAGCAGTAAGCGGTATTCAGTATTCAGTATTCAGTGATCAGTATTCAGTATTCAGTGATCAGTGATCAGTGATCAGTAAAATAAGCGGTAAGGATAATCCGAAACTTAATTACAAACGGGCAGTAGATAACTGTCCGTTCTTTTTTTAATGTGCAAATAAAATTAATTTTAATCCCACTAAATTCTCACGTCTCACGTCTCACGTCTCACGTCTCACGTCTCACGTCTCACATCTCACATCTCACATCTCACATCTCATGTCTCACTTTAATCCTTTGCATCTACCAGAAAAACTCTCACCAATTCAATTTTCTTATTGCTCACTTTTTCAAATACAAAACGATAATCATCGAGCTCTAATTCCTTTCCCTGTTCTGGTATTGTTCCGGAAGTCATGACGATGTAACCGGAGAGAGTTTCATATTCACCTTCCGGAAATTTTAATAAAGGATATTTTTCATTGAGATAATCAATCTCCAGGCGGGCGGAGAATAGATATTCATTGTCATTGATCACTTCTTCGACATACTCTTCCACATCATGTTCATCTTCAATCTCACCGAAGATTTCTTCAGCGATATCTTCCAAAGTAATGATACCTGCCGTCCCACCGAATTCATCTACGACAACGGCGATATTGTTTTGCTGACGCGTGAAGGATGTCATGATCTCCAGGACACTGGTCACTTCCGGAACATATTGAATCGGGATGATCATATCCTTAATGCTCTTCGGGCCATTCAACAGGCTTTGATGATGGATGTATCCGAGCAGATTGTCAATATCACCTTGTGAAATCAAAATCCGTGAATGTCTTGTTTCCAGAAAAGCTTTTTTCAATTCTTCGATTCCATCTTCAACATCAATATGTACGATTTCTGTCCGTGGCACCATGCATGCTTTTGCTTTAAGATTTTTCAATTGCAGTGCATTTTTAAACATGTCAGCCTCCATCGAATCATCATCTTTTGCAAGAGACCCTGCTACAAAATCCTGCAAATCAAGTCTTGTAAAAACATCCTGTACATGCTTAATGGGTGTTCTGAAAACATAACGAAGTAAGATATTTGAAAAAGACATCATCACCCATACCGGAAATTTCAAAATCCATTGAAAAAATACCATCGGGTATGAAACAATTATAAATGCCCTGATCGCAAACAACCTGAATACCAATTTTGGAAGAAACTCGCCCAGGACAAGCATCACCAGAGTAGCCATAAGGGTAATGATGATCAGTCGTAATGCCTCTGAACCAATGAAAGGAAGTAACCATGGCTCTATCAATCTCATCATGAGGTACGTGAAGACGACCAACATCACGTTACTCCCAACCAATAAAACACTCAGAAATTCTTTTGGATTTTCATAAAATCCTGAGATCATTTTACTTCGACGTGTACCCTTATCCCGTTCAATCTCCACCCCAAGTTTGTTAGCAGTAATAAAGGCGATCTCCGTCCCTGCAAAAAATGCAGAAAGGATAAGTGTGATAAAAATGAAGATGATCAACGTAAACATCAGGTCAAAGATAGAAACGAATAACGAGTAAAGAATAACGAATAACGAGTAAAGAGTAAAGAATAATGAGTAAAGAATAACGAGTAAAGAATAAAGAGTAACTGACGTTTGAGTGTCTCCGACCTCGAACACTGACGTTCGAGTGTCTCCGACCTCGAACTCGCGATAATCAAATGAATAACAAGTAACAAATAAAGAGTAGAGAGTAACTAATTTAAGATACTCATTAACTATTCCGAACCCTTTCCTTCCTCAAGATGCATATTGCCGGATCCTGAATTGAGTTCGTAACGGGTGAACGCTTCATTGGCTTTAAATCCGTAACTAAAAATGGTCTTGTCATTATCGATGATTTTGACAAAACGATCCGTGTGGAATTCTTTTGTTCGTTCGTCCCATATCAATTCTGGTCCTTCGAGACGCTGGCCACGATCATTGTAGAGAACGACATTTTTCTGAATGACTATTTTCCGGTTGATCTGATCTCTTCGGGCATAATCTGAAGACAGCCAGCTTCTGGGTTGTCCGGCTTTATCATAAAAAGTTACCTGTAGTCCTTCGGGAAATTCCTCTTCAACAGCATATTTTTCCAATGAACGCCGTGTGAGTGGAGCCTTAAGTATAAAGACAAGATAACTACTGTCCGTATATTTCACTTCAATATCTCTCGCCTCTTCAACATTATCAATTTTAGAACCTGTGTATCTGGACAAATCCGGTTCCTCCACTACACAAGAAGCGAGTACCACCAATACTGTAGTAAGGAATAATAAATTTTTCATGCTGGTCAGCTGCTTCGTCTATTTAAATACAGTCACTGTTCCTGTAAATATTAAAGGTATGTCATCCAAAAAATTGACTTCGGCGCGATAGGCATATACACCGGGGTTAACAGGTTGATTTTTACATTTGCCATCCCACCCTAATGATGCATCATTCAATAAAAAATTATTTCCTTCCCACATCATTCCACCCCATCGGTCAAAAATCTGAAACTTATTCACGACAGTAGCAGCTGCATTGCCATAAACAGTGAGACGGTCATTGATGTCATCATTATTTGGCGTGATGACATTTGGAATATAAATCGGCTTATATGCATCTACGGAAATGTAAACTGAATCAGTCGTCACACAACCCACATCATTGGATATCGTCACTGAATACCATCCTGAACGATGCGGAATTGCGGTTGGATTTAATAAGCTCAGCACACCTGATCCTGAAAATGTCAATGTACTTTCATCATTCCAAATCACATTCGAGGGCAGACCTGGAAATGGCACCGCATGCAAATCGGTCGACTCGCCTAACTGAATGAAAATAGAGTCACCTAATTCAACTCCAAAACCAGTGGCCGGCTGAACTGTCAGATCAACCTGATTTTTACAACCTTTTTCATCCTGTATGCAAAGCGTATACATGCCAGGCAATAAAGTTGGAAATACTGTGGAGGGCTGATAATTAACACAATCAAGACTGAATTGGTACAGTGGAGCACCACTTACACCTACCCCCTGTATGACACCGGATGCTGTGTTGGGACAAAGCTGATCATGTACAATGCCTGTGACTGATAAAGTGCTGGTATCAGCGCAACATGGTTCAATAAAAAAATCAATAATTTCAGTGACCACGCAACCTTTAGAACTCGTCACTGTCAATGCTACTTTTTTATCACCGAATGATTCATAAACCACAGAAATCGGACCTGTGGTGGTGTCAGTAATGGGATTTGCACCAGCTCCAAACCCCCACTCGTAATGGACGATACTATCAGTGGGAGCTAAGGATTCATTGCTAAAGATGATCGTCTTGTCACATTCAAAAGCCTGAACAGCAGAAATATCAAAAGCTGGTTTAGGGCCCTGAAAGGTTCCTGTTCCACCCCAGTCTATAGTAAAACCAAGACCGGACTGGCTATAATTATTGACAAGTAAGGCATAACTTTTCCCGGCCACTATATCTAACGGAGCAAGCCAACTATCATCATCAGATTGCACGCATCCTGCATCCTCTTCAGTATCTGTACTACCCACTTGTAAGCCGGTTGGTCCATTACATCGCCGCCAGGTTGGAAAAGGATCTTCCGTTCCTTGTGTTCCATTAGCCCCCGCAGCCATACACCTTACTGGCCGCTTATTCGCACAATCATCCAGGCCGCCTGGAAGCTCATATACCACAAAATCAATATCATCTGACTTAAATCCAGATTGATAATTGTTCGGAGTAAGCGTGAATGTCAAAGTACCCGAAGTCTCACATGTCCATTTATACCATGCAGAACTCAATTCTTCCCGGATGCATGTACCTGTCACACCCGGATCCGCAATCCCGATCCCCAAAATTGTATCAATAACAAATGGCGACTTATCACAAAGAACTACACCTTTATAACAGTCGGATTGTGGATTAGGGGGGGGTATAAAACCATTGAGGCAAATCTGAAATGTACCTGGAGAATTATTCTGACCTTCTACCAGAAGAAAATAGACTTTTCCTATCACAAGATCTGAAAGAGAAAGCTCAACCTGATTCGTGATGGATGATATAGAATTACAACCAATCTTCTTTAAATTATTGCAAGGCCCTTCAAAAATAGCTATGGCTGGATTTTGAAGTGTTCCTAGTCCATTGACTGCTCCGGATATCTTAATATAGAGGGCTGGTGTCTGAGGGATGAAAGTGAACCAAACTTCATTTTCCAACTGAAGGAAACAACTGCCGAGATTAATGTTGCCTGAATAAGGGGTGCCATTTATGTTTGTGTAAGCGGCCGGTGCACTGCACCAATTGTCGGTATCGGGGAGATGGATGGCAGTCGTGCATTCGTCATTTACCGGCTGGGCTAACAGAGAAGTGACAGTCAGGACAAATAACAAAAACAGATAAATAATCCTCATTTAGGTGATATCTAGATCAATAATAAGATACGAAATTAACAATTATGTACCGCGGCATGTTGTCCGCTAAACATCATTACTGATGAATTGTAACAGATCTTTAACGAATGGGAAGACGGTTTGTATTGAAGTCACGGTTGGGGGAAGTAAGGATATCCTTTGTCTCTAAACCACAATCGGCCCTCCTTTTGTCATCGTGGCACGAC
>JBATMM010000170.1:0-1580 GCA_049289835.1 Saprospiraceae bacterium
GCTACACAGGAGGCTGTATACGCCACTAATGCCACAATGGAAAAATTTTGGGCAAAATGGAATGAAAAGACCGAAAATAGTACGGAGAGAGATCAATTCCTAGAAACCCTATACAAGCTAAAAAACAAGAGTTTAAGTTTAAATCAGAAAGACAAATTGTTTTCAGAAAGATTTAATTATGTGAGGCATTACTTTGTAGAACACGAAGCTGAAAATATATTTCCTACGATCCAGGATGAGTATTTGTATTGCTTATGCCTTCCAGATCGTATGATGGATATAATATTCAATTTCATACTATTTGACAATGGTGAAAAGAAAATTGCCCGTTACCAACAGTTTTTTGCTGTGAAAAAAACAATGCATAGAATAAAAAACCTAGAGCAAGGC
The DNA here is from genome assembly GCA_049289835.1 of Saprospiraceae bacterium. Taxonomy (GTDB): domain Bacteria; phylum Bacteroidota; class Bacteroidia; order Chitinophagales; family Saprospiraceae; genus Opimibacter. The sequence goes on from JBATMM010000170.1 coordinate 391, forward strand.
AAAAGAAAAGGCGGGGTAATCTGGCACACACAGGGAAGTGGCAAATCTTTAACCATGGTCATGCTAGCACAAGCCATCGCTATGGAGCCAACTATTCGAAATCCCAAAATAATATTGGTTACAGACCGGACCGATTTGGACAATCAAATTACTAGCACTTTCCGCAAGTGTGGTAAGTTCGTAGAAAATGCTACCACCGGACAGAGATTGGTAGAACTTTTGGAAAACAAAAGTGATGCCGTCGTAACTACCATTATTAACAAATTTGTAGCAGCGGTTAAGAAAATTGTCAAGCCCATAGAAAGTCATGACATTTTTGTGTTAGTGGATGAAGGTCACAGGACACAGCATGGAACTTTTAATATTGACATGCAAAAAACATTACCCAATGCTTGTTTCATAGCCATGACTGGAACACCCCTTTTCAAAAAAGACAAAAGCACAGCTGAAAAATTTGGCGGAGTGATTGATGCTTATACAGTTGACCAAGCAGTTATTGACAAGGCAGTTGTTCCACTGCTCTATGAGGGAAGATTAGCATTGCAAAATGTAAATGCCAGCCCGATAGACACTTTTTTCGGAATGGTTTCAGAACCTTTGACGGAATACCAAAAGGCAGATATCAAAAAGAAGTTTACCCGCTACGACCACTTGAATTCAGCCGAGCAAAAAATGCGAATGATTGCTTGGGACATTAGCTATCATTTCCGAGACAACTGGCAAGGAATAACACCATTCAAGGGACAGTTGGTATGCGATAAGAAGGTAAATGCAATTAAATACAAAGAATATTTAGACGAAATTGGCATAGTCAGCAGTGAAGTATTGATTTCATCTATCGACGAACGGGAAGGAGAAGAGAGTGCTTATGAGAAATCAACTGAAAAGGAAAATCAATTTTGGAAAAAAATGATGGACGAACATGGCAATTCAAAAAGCTATGAGAAGAATATCATTAGTCGTTTTAAAAATCAGAAAGACCCGGAAATAATTATAGTGGTAGATAAGCTTCTCACTGGTTTTGATGAACCAAGAAACACAGTTTTATATTTAACCAGAAATTTACAGGGGCATAAGCTCTTACAAGCCATTGCCCGGGTAAATCGTATTTATGCTGATAAAGAATTTGGGTACATTATTGACTACTACGGAGTGATTGAAAATTTGGATGATGCCTTGTTGATGTATTC
>JBATMM010000171.1:0-2232 GCA_049289835.1 Saprospiraceae bacterium
TGCACATGAAATTTAAATTGATTTTCAATTTTGGTCATCAATTGCACAGCCACTTCTAATCCAATGATTTGCATTCGGACATGAAGTAATAAAACACTTTGCATTTCACTTTTATACAAAGAAGGAACCCACCAATCAGGATCTTTAATTAATAATTCACGGCTCATGAACGACTCATGTCCCGGAATCCAGAGATATGAAATGATATTCGCATCGACTACAATCATTTTCTGCCTTCGCGAATTGCATTTTTAATACTCGCCTCTGAAAGGGTCTCCTTAAAATGTTTTTTGAACTTATCGATTTCTTTGAGAATGTGTTTCGCATCCGGAGCCTTTGTATCGGCATATCGATTGAGCAGCTCAATAATTTCCTTGTTAAGACTTCTGTTATTGTCAGCAGCCTTCCTTTTGATTAACTTGAGGGTATCTTCATTGATTCCCTTGATGGTTACATTTGGCATTTGAAAAACGAATTTGAACTATACACAAAGATAAAGGAAAAATGGTTCCAAAATGGTGCCTTTTTACATAAATCGTTTTCAACAAAACCCAGTTAGAGTATCTAAATTTTGTAGATTCACAAATGCATTAATAAATCCTTCTAACCTTACATTCAATAAACATGACCAGACTCATTGGGATTATCGTCATCATCGTAGCCGCTATCGTGGGCTATATGTATTTCTTTGGAAAAGAAGATGATAAAGTTAAAGCCCACACCATCGTAAATGAAACCAAAGAGCTGGGCAAATCAGTAGGTGATTTTATCAAAAAACAAAAAGATAAATATGACAATGGTGAATTTGATGAACTCCTGAAGAAAGTCGGAGATGGCATAGCCAAACTCAGAAGTAAACCTGAAAACAAATCTGATGAGGTAAAACAAGACTTGCGTAACCTCGAAATTAAACTTAAAGAAATTGACCCTCAAAAGTTGAGCGAAGAGAACCGGGAAAAGTTGAAGAAATTGATCCAGGACCTGGAGAAAGAACTAAACTAAGTACTGTTGAAAAATGACAGGAAAGAAGATATACGTAGTTTGAAACTATGTATATCTTCTTTCCTGTCATTTTATGTCTTATCACAAGCTGTGATCGGTCTCACCCGATCAATCAGAATATTTCCCTTATACTGAAATGACTGCTCGCTATGGAAAGCCTCAATGAGTATATATCTGTAGTCCCCATCAGGTGTGAATCTGAATTGATACGATCGCCAGTCCAGATGTTCGATCAGCGGGCTTTCATATATTAACTGATCTTTCTGGCATTTCAGTTTTGAAACCCATATCCTCAACCTAATCGGATTGTTATATCCTGAATATGTATCAGAATGAGCAAGGTCAAGTGACCAGGAATAGCATTTTCCTTTTTCAAGATTCGCCGTGAGACGCTGACCTATACTTTCCCATGTATTATTCTGACGAGTGATGAGGCCTACATAAGTGTCACCATCGGAAGGCTCATTATAAACACCCCAGAATCCCGGCAATATATCCGGTGTGGTCCCTTCTTTGCAGGCCATCCATCCCTGAGGAACAGTAGCATCACTCGGCTCGCCCTCAAACGAGGCATTCATCAGTTCGATATACTGACTAAAACCAACGATATAAAATGATTGACATAAGAGAATTAACAGAACACGCCTTAGATTCATACAGGAAAGATACAATGATGCTGAATAAAGGTTAAAATGTATAGCAGATGAGAACTTAAGTCCTGCTAATAAAAAACAGGCTATTGTAATCATTTTTGTTGTTTTTGAAAACGCTGAAAACCTAAAGATTGTAAACTCACTACATAACTAACTGCCCGGTCTTATGTCCAATGCCCCATTTAATTTATATTTGCCTCCCAATGGGTGCCGGTAGAATCATTTTATCCGAACAAAAACTTAACCTAGTTCTGGACAGGCTGACACACCAGCTATTGGAGCATCACGGTGACTTCAGTGATACTTGTCTCATTGGGATCCAGCCTAGAGGAAAACCACTCTCTGACCGAATAGTACGTAGACTAGGCACCCTGGGCAAACTACACAATCTTCAATATGGTCTCCTGGACATCACTTTCCATAGGGACGACTTCAGAACCCGCAATGAGCCCTTGAAAGCCAGTGTCACTAAGATTGATTTCCTCGTAGATCACAAAAAAGTGATTTTGATAGATGATGTTTTGTATACAGGCCGAACGATCCAGGCTGCAATCTCCGCTTTACAACATTTTGGTCG
>JBATMM010000172.1:0-10448 GCA_049289835.1 Saprospiraceae bacterium
CAAGAATGGGAATTGTAGTCTTACTAATGATGATCATTAGTTTGAAAATGTCTGCACAGCAACAACCATTGCATACCATGTTTATGTTCAATAAACTTTTGGTCAATCCGGCTTATGCTGGATATCATGAGCATCCTTGTGCGACCATTCATTTCCGTGAGCAATGGCTTGGATTTGATGGTGCGCCACAGACAGAATCACTTAGTCTGCATGGTCCACTAGCCTCTCAACGTATAGGCATTGGATTCAATCTTCAACGTCGCTCAATTGGTGTGTCGAGCGCAACAACTTTTGATGGCATCTATGATTATAGGGTACCGTTGGGCAAAGGCACTTTGAGCCTTGGCGTACAGGCTTCAGCCCGTTTTTTAAAAGTTGATTATTCTGATCCTGCGGTAAAAACGGTTCAGGATATTAATATCGATCCGGGTGTGGAATCAATTTCTGACAATAAATTTTTAGCAAATGTTGGAGCGGGGTTATACTTTAGCACACCATCATTTTTTGCAGGTTTGTCTGCACCACGATTGATGAATTCAGATATTGATTTTGAACTCAACAATCTTTTTACCGCGAGAGAGCAACCACATTATTATTTGATGACAGGTGTTGCTTTACGATTGAATCATCAGATGAGTTTTGTTCCCCAGGTTATGGCCCGGTATACGCAGTCAGCTCCGGTAGCTGTTGATCTCAATCTTGGGTTGAGGTGGTATGAAGACTATAGTTTCGCAGTGAGCTTGCGAAAGGGTGGCATTGACAAGAGGCTGATCGAATCCGTTGATCTGATTGCTTCAGCTAAAGTGCTCAGAGGTCTGCGTATAGGTGCCGCCTATGATATCACACTTAGTGAATTGAAAAATTACAGTGATGGCAGCATCGAATTGATGATGATGTATTGTTTCGGTGAACCGGCCAGGCCATCTACGTTTATTAACCCCAGGTATTTCTAATCTGATCCATGAAAATTATATACGCCTTCCTATTTTCCATTTTGACATTCATGCTGCAGGCACAGGATACTGCATATGTATGCCAGACAGTAGATGTTGTATCTGTTCCTTTAGCTAAACTGAATTCAAAGTCAATTGAATTTTCACCCGCATATTATCAAAGTGGAATCGTATATGTCGTTGCCCGCGAACGCAATAGCATTCTTGATCCAAAAACGGGTCAGGCTTATTTTGATTTAATGTATGCGGATCTTGGTCCGGATGGCCTTGGAGACAAGCCTGTCTTTTTCTCTCCAAATATTCGTACTCAATATCATGAAGGGCCATGTGTTTTTAACAGGGAAGCCAATGAAATTTTCTTCACTCGCTCTAACATCTCCGGAGGTAAAGTCATCAATGATGAAAAAAGAGAAGTTCAGTTAAAAATTTATCATGCCGTGAAAGGTGCGGAAGACTGGGAACAAATAGAAGAGCTTTCCTTCTGTAGTGATAATTATTCTGTTGCTCATCCGGCATTAAGCGCAGATGGCCGTTATCTCGTTTTTGCTTCCAATATGCCGGGTGGCTTAGGAGGCATGGATCTTTATATGGTTGAGCGAACAAGTGATGGTTGGTCAACCCCGGTTAATCTGGGTGCAAACATCAATTCTAAAGGCAATGAAATATTTCCTTATTTCCATAGAGACGGGTATTTATTTTTTTCGTCTGATGGCAGAGGAGGCAGAGGGGGCTTAGATATATTTGTTACTGCATTTTCATCCGATAAGACTTTCAAAGGACTTCAACGTTTGCCCGAACCTTTCAATAGTAGTAAAGATGATTTGGGATTGATCGTTTCTGATGATGGTACTTCAGGTTATTTTGGAAGTGATAGAAAACCTACAAAAGGAAAAGATGATTTATATCGTTGGAATTCTTCAATCTCAATTTTCTGCTTACCCATAGCGCCATTGCTTGAACCCAGGGATATGTTAGTAACAGATGAAGAAGGAGATCCCCTTGACGAAGCATATGTTTGGTTAATCCCCATGGATACTGAAGGTCCGTCATTATACAAGGACCACTTTGATACTGAGCTTGTCCCGAAAGAAGATAAAGAAGGAACTTTCGTATTACGATGGGGAATACACGATACATTATCATTTGAAACGGCGAACGCCATTTCGTCATCTTCAGGACGGGTACAATTAAAAGTAGATAACAAAGTGAATTATGCACTTGTCGTTCAACATGGCGGGTACTTCCCATTTGTACGTGTGATGAGAGGTGAAGAGATACCGACTTACGTTCGGTTACAACACATACCTGTTGTACCTGAAAAGTGTCTCAACACCCAATTTACAGTATACAATGAATCAGGTAGTATGTCGTTGAATGGTGCCAATATCATGTTGTCTGGCCCATGCGTCAAAGTGAATCTGAATATATACACAGATCCCGATGGAAATATAGCAGCATGTCTTCCGGTAGGATGTCAGATCAAAGCAGAGATTCAGAAGCCGGGATATGCCATGCATACATTCACATTTACGCCTTCAGAAGAGAATGAAAAGTGGACAATTTATCTGAAAGATGCTGCAGGATTGACAGCACCTACGGCACCCATTGCTTCAGGCACGGTCATTGTGCTTGACAATATTTATTATGACTTCAATAAATCTGAGATCCGGAAAGGAGATGCTGATGAACTCACATCACTGGCCAATATTTTAAAACAATATCCGGACCTGACGATTGAATTGACATCACATACAGACACCCGGGGTACTGCGGAGTACAATATGGAATTGTCAAAACGCAGATCTGAATCTTCAAAATCTTACCTGGTTTCACGTGGTATAGTCGCATCAAGGATTGTCACAAAAGCAGCCGGTGAATCCGAACCACGAAATCATTGTCTTGATGGTGTGCCATGTTCTGAAGAAGAGCATCAATACAACCGACGCACGGAAGTTCGCATTACAAATCCGGCACAGGGGATGGAGGTGAAGTATAAATCAAATTGAGTAACATTTGAAAAAATGAAAAAAATAATTCTTGTCTTCCTTGCTGCAATCATAGGAATAAACTATGTCAAAACGCAGGACTGTGTTCGTGATTCCAGCATACTTATTTCAGGTGACGTATTGTCTCCGATGCCTTGGTCCACTGATGCGCCTTTCTACAATTTACATCCAGCCTGCATCGGAGAACCGTATAATCAGTCAATTACAATAAACGTACCCACCGACATTTTTGGAGTTCCGGTTACTGATCTGAGTATTCCTACCAGCTTTGCTGTTCATAACAAACCAAATGGAGTGACATATGCTTGTGATCCACCCAATTGCGTATTCAATTCCGGTACACTTGGATGTATTTCTCTCTTTGGAACTCCTATATCGGAGAATATGGTGCCTGACACTTTGGACATGCATATTGATGCTGTCTACAATACTCCTTTCGGGCCTCTTGCTATCGACGTTCCTTCTTCAATGGCTCAAGGCATTCATTTCTACATGCTCCTTAATGCGCCAGGAAATTGTCTCTCATCAAACACTAATGAATTATCTGATTATTTCAGCCGGGTAAATGCGTCACCAAATCCATTTATGCAGGAAACAAATGTTCAGGTCCAATCAAATCAAAATGGTGCGTTCAGGTTTGCAGTATTTAATTTCCTGGGCCGCCAAATGTATACCCGGGAGGTAGAGCTGAAGGAGGGTAACAATCAATTCTATTTCGATGGTTCTGGTCTTCCTTCCGGCATCTACATTTATAGTATTGGTAATGATGAAAGAAGATCAGTCGGCCGCTTCGTGAAAATGTGATATTAGGATTACACGGACGCGAAGAATTGAACTATTTTGATCAGCTGGTATTTATACCAAAGGCTTAACATAAAAAATGAAATTTCCGGTCACTTTTGTTTTCTTACTCCACATCATCCATAGCGGGTTTTCTCAAGCTCATTCGGAGTTGCAACCCATTAGTCGCAAAGGCAATATTTTTATTTATTGGGGCTGGAACAGGGCCTGGTACAGCTCATCCGATATGCATTTCAAAAGTGAAAATTTTGACTTCACACTTCAGGATGTTAAAGCACATGATAAGCCTTCGACTGATATTAATAATTATATCAATCCATTCAATGCCACCATTCCGCAGACTGATTTTAGGATAGGATTTTTTATACATCATCATTATTCTATATCAGCCGGATTTGATCATATGAAATATGTCGTAAGTCAAAATCAGGTTGCCCAAATATCAGGCATCATAAGTAATACCGAAACTCCGTATGACAATACGTATCTGAATGATGATATTACTATTTCGTCTGATTTTTTAAAATTTGAGCATACGAATGGATTAAATTATATCAATATCGATGCCCGGAGATTCGACGAAATTCTTGATCTGAATAAAATTAAAATCAGCCTGACCGAAGGCATCGGTGCCGGCATACTGCTTCCCAAAACGAATACCACGTTGTTCTACAAAAATAATAACGATCAGTATCACCTTTCCGGATATGGTATAAGTACTGTCATCGCCACCAATATTTCATTTTTCAAATTTTTCTTTATCCAATCTGAACTTAAAAACGGGTTTATCAATATGCCAGATATTAGAATTGCACCAGTTATGACCGCTAAGGCAAGTCAAAGCTTTCTTTTTACCCAATTTAATATTGTCTTAGGAGCTAATTTTAGATTGGGACATAAACACGAAGTGGGGAATTGAAAAGAAGTATTATCTAATGCGGTAACTGCGCTTCAAAAATAATTTTGTGCTTTTCACTACATTTGACGCACAAAACTATTTTACATGAAATACCTTCTTTTTGCGACCTCACTTATGATCATCATTGCTACGTACGGTTGCAAGCCACAGGCTGCAGGAAGCACAGAAAGCAATACCAAAAACAACACAGATAGCACTTTCGCTGCATTTGAAAATAGATTTTTGGATGCGTATTGGAAACAACATCCTTCTGCAGCCATTTTTGTCGGCTATGGTAAATACTACGAAAACCTCGTCATCCCTGACAGCGTATCGGTTACGAACAATATTAATTTCTCCAAGGCATGGATTGATTCACTTCAAACCAATGACCTTTCTAAACTGAGCGACAACAATAAAATCAGTTTCAATATTATTAAGAATCAACTGGAAAGTGATATCTGGTATCAGGCTGTTTTCAAACAGCAGGAATGGGATGCTTCTATCTATAACCTGGCCGGTGAATGTGATTATTTGCTCAATCAGCCGTATGCTCCACTTGATGCCAGGCTTAAAATCCTATCTCAACATTTACAGCACGCTGATGATTATTATAAAGCAGGCCTCGCTTCTCTTCGAAGGCCAACAAAGGAACATATTGAATTAGCCATTCTTCAAAACCAGGGAGGACTTTCACTTTTCGGTGCAGCTTTGACTGACTCTATCAATGCATCTCATCTCAGTAGTGCAGATAAAGATGCATTGAAACAGAATATTGCTAAAACAGTTGAGGCCATAAATCAATACATAGTTGTATTAAAAGGTATCGTAGCAAATAAAAAAGCAGAATATCGGGATTTCAATATCGGTAAGAAATTATTTACGGAAAAATTCAAATACGATCTCGCTACAGATTTCACACCTGAGCAGTTGTATGATAAAGCCACAGCAGATAAAAAAGCATATACACACCGGATGGTTGAAACTGCAAATGGTCTGTGGGCCAAATATTATAATGCACAAACGAAACCAACGGATAGTTTAAAATTAATCCAGATGGTATTGGATAAAATTCAATTGCAGCACGCTAAGCCGGCGGACTTCTTTAATGCGCTTACAAGCCAGGTGCATCAATTGAAAAAATTTATCATTGAGAAAAATTTATTTGATTTCGATACAGTTTCTCCACCGATCGTAGTCAGAATTATGCCTGAATATGCAAGAGGATTTTCAATAGCCAGTGCTGAATTTACACCGCCCTATCAAAAACAAGGAACCACGTATTACAACATTGACGACTTAACCAAGTTTCCAACTGAAAAAGCGGAAAGTGCATTGAGAGAGTTAAACAACTATGCATCTCAGTTACTTTCCATTCATGAAGCAGTTCCTGGTCATTGTGTACAGGGTATTTACAATAACAAAAAATCACCTGACGTCCTGAGATCTGTTTTTCAAAATGGCGCTATGATCGAAGGCTGGGCTGTATACACGGAAAGTATGATGCTTGAAAACGGCTGGGCAGATCACGCACCGGAAATGGAGTTGGTACATGATAAACTTAAGTTGAGAGAATTGGCCAATGTAATTATTGATTACGATATTCAGGTTCTCAATAAACCTAAAGAAGATATTCTTCATTTGTTGGTGGTTGATTGTTTTCAAACAAATGCGCAGGCAGAAGAGAAATATCACAGAGCTACTGTTTCTCAGGTTCAGCTGTGTTCATACTACACAGGTGCCACAGCTATTCAGGCGCTGAGAGATGATTACCAAAAGAAAATGGGGGATAAATACAGCCTCAAAGATTTTCACGAGAAATTCCTGAGCTTCGGAAGCTCTCCTGTGAAATATATACGCGAAAGGATGTTGCAGTAATTCCTTATTATTCTCAACAAGTTGCTATTGACATTCTAAACACATGAAAAATATTATCGTTTTAGGTGCCGGTATGGTAGGTAGCGCGATGGCTATTGACCTTTCAATGAAACATAAAGTAACATTGACAGATCTGAATGAGGAACGATTAAACCATGTCAAAAATAAATGCCCGGAACTTTCCATTTTACAATTAGATGTTTGTGATCAGGCGAAGCTTCAATCCACAATCAATGATTTTGATTTAGTGGTATGTGCTGTTCCCGGATTTCTTGGTTTTGAAACTTTAAAACAGATTATAGAAGCAGGCAAGAATGTGGTGGACATCTCATTTTTTCCTGAAAACGCACTTGATTTAAATAAGTTGGCAAAGAATAAAGGTGTAACTGCAATTGTGGATTGCGGTGTCGCCCCGGGAATGGACAATATTATTTTAGGATATTATAATGAAAAATTAAAATTGACAGATTTCGAATGCCTCGTTGGTGGATTACCCAAAATAAAAAAATGGCCCTTCTGTTATAAGGCTCCATTTTCCCCGATAGATGTCATTGAGGAATATACCCGTCCTGCACGCTATGTTGAAAACGGAAATATCATCGTGCGAGAGCCATTGACAGATTCCGAATTCATAGAATTTGATAAAGTGGGAACATTAGAGGCATTTAATTCTGACGGATTAAGGTCTATATTATTTACAATGCCACACATCAAAAACATGAAGGAAAAAACACTCCGGTATCCCGGTCATGTTGAATATGTGCGCGTCTTAAAGGAAAGCGGATTCTTTGACAAGAAAAAAGTAAGTGTTAACGGTATTGAAGTATCACCGCTTGATGTAACAAGTAAAATTCTATTTAATGAATGGAAACTTGGTGAAAATGAAGAAGAACTTACCATAATGCGTGTGACACTTTCTGGCCATAATCCAGATGGTGAATTTGAAAAAGTAGTCTACAATTTATATGATGAATATGATCGCATATCACAAACCTCTTCAATGGCAAGAACCACAGGCTACACAGCCACGGCAGTGACCAATATGTTTTTAGAAGGATTATTCACTGAAAAGGGGGTATTCCCTCCGGAGCTGATTGGCAGACATGAAGTATGTTTCAACTACATCCTAAATTATCTGAAGGAAAGGAATATCCATTACGTAAAGACAACGACCAACGATTTCTGATGGTCAGGATAAGACTTTGTTTTTATACTTCCCTTTGCTTTTTCGGATATTGACAGCTACCACTTTATATTCGGGACACATGGCTTCACTATCACTGATGCTGGATGTAAGGTCATTCATTTTTATATCAGGAAAATGAAATGTGGACGAAAGTATTCCGGCTTTTACTTCATCCGTAATATGTGCTTTCACATCTATCTTTCCACGGGCTGAAATGACGCACACCATATCGCCTTCTGCGATGAGATGGTTGGATGCATCTGCTGGATTGATCATCAATACATCATCAGTCAATATTTCAGCATTCCCGGTGCGACGCGTCATGGTGCCGCAGTTATAATGTTCAAGTTCACGGTTGGTCGTAAGGATATATGGAAATTCAACACCATGATTGACGATTTCTTCTGATTCTTTAAATGTAGCTACCTGGAATTTTCCTTTTCCTCTTTTGAACGTATCGATATGTAGTATCTCTGTATCACTTCCATCTTTCAATACCGGCCATTGTTTACCATTTTCACCCAATTCATCCCATTTCACACCGGCAAAGAAGGGCACAATCTGTGAAATTTCTTCAAGCATTGTCTTCGGATCATAGTCAGGTTGTGCATAGCCCATCCTGTTCATAATCTCTACCATGATTTGGCCATCTGATTTTGTACCTTCAATAGGCTCCACTACTTTTTGCACACGTTGAATACGGCGCTCTCCATTTGTAAACGTGCCACTCTTTTCCAGAAAAGATGCAGCAGGCAATACGACGTGAGCCATCTTCGCAGTTTCCGTCATAAATATTTCCTGTACGATCAATAGATCAAGTTGGTTCAATGCATTGACGACATGTTGGGTATTTGGATCAGTCTGTACATTGTCTTCGCCCATCAACCAAAGCGCTTTTAATTTACCATTCAATGCCGCATCATACATCTGTGGAATTTTATAGCCTACATGCAATGGCAATGTGGCATGATAAAAATCTTCATAGAGATGATGATAATCAGGATTGGTGATGTCCATATATCCGGCACCCTGATGCGGTTGACAACCCATATCAGCAGCACCCTGCACATTATTTTGACCGCGTAACGGATTTACACCTACACCACGCCTGCCAATATTGCCGGTGATCATCGCCAGGTCCGCAATCAACATCACTGTATAAGTCCCTTGCGAATGTTCTGTTACACCTAATCCATGGAACGACATTGCATTTGGAGCAGTGGCATAGGCGATCGCCGCAGATCGTGCAAGATTTCGGTCAACACCACTTATAGCTTCAAGTTTATCAATATCAATATTCAACACATGATTCTTAAACTCCTCATATCCCTCAGTACGTGCTTCTATAAATTGTTTGTCTTCAAGTCCTTCTTTGATGATGTAATACAACAACATGTTCATCACAGCCACATTCGTTCCGGGTCGAAGTTGCAGATGATAAGTGGCATATCGGGCCATCTCTGTTCTGCGCGGATCTATCACAATGGAAGTTCCATGCATTGCAAACTGTTTCAGTTTTGCACCAGTCACAGGATGAGCATCTGTGGGGTTGGCACCGATCACCATGATGCAATCTGTATAGTCCAGATCAATGATCGAATTTGTAGCAGCGCCTGTGCCGAATGTACGCTGCATACCCAATGCTGTAGGTGAATGACAGACGCGTGCGCAACTGTCAATATTATTTGTTCCGATGACAGCACGTATAAATTTCTGCATCAGGTAATTCTCTTCGTTGGTACAGCGTGCGGATGAAATGCCGGCTATGTAATCCGGTCCAAAATCATTTTTTATTCGGTTAAGTTCGTTTACAATGTAGTCATAGGCTTCATCCCATGTTGCAGGAACCAGTTCGCCATGCTTACGAATCAGGGGAGTACGTAAACGATCCGGATGATTGTAGAATGAAAATGCAAAACGGCCTTTCAGACAAGTATGCCCATGATTGACATCTGCATCATAAGGGGCCTGTATGGATTTGACTTTGCCATTGACAACAGCTACCTCCAGATTACAACCCACTCCACAATAAGTACATATAGTTCTTGTTTTTGTGTCAGCCACAATCGATTTAGATTCAAACACATCAGAGATAGCGGATGTTGGACATGCCTGCGCACATGCACCACAACTCACACAATCAGATTCAAAAAATGAATTGTTGAAACTCTTGACAATATGGCTGTCGAAACCTCTGCCAGCCATGCTAAGCACAAACTCACCCTGTACTTCATCACATGCCCGCACACAACGAAAACAATTGATACATTTTGAAAAGTCTGAAGTCATGTATGGATGACTCAGATCTTTCTTTTTGTCAAGATGATTTTTCCCTTCAGGATAACGCACGTCTCTTATGCCCACTCTAGCCGCTACTGTCTGCAGTTCACAATTATTATTCACCTCACATGTCAGGCAATCGAGGGGATGATCCGTCAGTACGAGCTCAATGATATTCCGACGTAAGCGTGTGATGCGTTCGCTATCAGTGTAGATATATGAATTTGGAATTAACGGCGTATGACAGGAGGCCTGTACTTTTGAAGGGCCATCTTTCACCAGGGCCACATCAACACTACATACACGACATGAGCCGAAAGGATCTAGATTTGGTGCATCGCAGAGAGTTGGTACAAAATCTTTCCCCAAATGCCTCCTGACAAACTGCAGTATTGTCTCTCCTTCATTATAAGGATAAGCCTTATCGTTAATGAAAGCAGTCGCAG
>JBATMM010000173.1:0-9915 GCA_049289835.1 Saprospiraceae bacterium
TGCGCTGGGATGTCAAAATAAAGATTCAGTTTGCTTAACACCTACGTCTTTTAGTCTTGGTATTACAGGAGGTCAGGGCATATGTCTTGATGACGATGCCACCATCTGCGTCACCAACAATAGTCCGGAACAAAATATAATCTACTTGTGGAATACCGATGCAGTGACATCTTGCATTACGGTAAGTCCTTCAGTCACGACCCCTTATTCAGTTGTGGTTACAAATGCTGATCTGGGTTGCACAGATACACTTCATTCGACAGTTACAGTCAATCTGTTCAATCCTGTAGATGTCATTATTACGTCCAATGCTCCGGGAGATACAACTATCCTTGGTGGTCCTGATCAGGTTCAACTATTTGTTAATCAGGATCCGAGATTTGGGTACACATGGACTTCTTCCGGTGGTGATGCTGTTTCTTCAGTTTGGAATCCGAATGTTACACCTACCATTGCAGGCGACATTACTTACACTGTTACTGTTGTGAATGCTGAAGGATGTATAGGAATAGCATCTTATAAATTAACAGTCCTTAATCCACCATGCAATGATGAAGATATTTTCCTCCCCACTGCTTTCACGCCTAATGGTGATGACAAAAATGATGTTCTATACGTACGTAGCAATTTCATCTCTACACTGGAATTACATATTTACAATCGTTGGGGCCAGGAAGTCTTCAAGACAAATAATCAGGCTCTTGGTTGGGATGGCACCTTCAAAGGTGAACGTTTATCCCCCGATGTCTTCGGCTACTACATGAACATCACATGTCCAAATGGAAGATCATTCTCCAAAAAAGGAAACATAACCTTATTGGAATAAATGAAAATCGAAAACAAAAGTCCCCTGGTTGCTGAGCTGCAGCAATAGGATGAGTTTAGCTCGTCGAAGCATAGGGGATTTAGGGGCAAAAAACTGTCCAAATGGTAGATCATTCTCGCATAGTAAGTCCCCTTTAGGGGATTTAGGGGCTAAGCACTGCAAATCTGGTTAATCTGTGGTATTTTTACCCCCTCACTCAAATTTCTATGCAGGAAGAGTCCAAAAGCTGGTATCAGCGTTTAAGACATGGGATACAGACCGCCACCAAGTCCAAAAAGGAGACTCCCGACGGTCTCTGGCATAAGTGCGACAACTGCAATGAAACCAGCACGATAAAGGATCTCAAAGAGAATTTTTACAAATGCCCCAAATGTCAGTATCACGAAAGAATAGGTTCAAAAGAATATTTCCAACTCCTTTTTGACGAAGGATTTACACGTCTTTTCGATGATCTTGTTTCGTATGATTTCATGGAATTTACTGACCTCAAGCCCTATTCTGAGCGACTGATAGATGCCCGGAAGAAAACCGGCATGGATGACGCCATGGCCGTAGCTGCAGGTAGTATTGACGGACAACCCCTCGTGGTAGCCGCTATGGATTTTAGCTTTATCGGAGGCAGCATGGGCTCAGTAGTTGGTGAAAAGATTGCCAGAGCAATAGATCAAAGCATTGAGCATAAAGCACCTTTGATGATCATCTCAAGATCCGGAGGAGCCAGAATGATGGAATCCGCTTTTTCCTTGATGCAAATGGCAAAGACATCAGCCAAGCTTTCTCAATTGGCCGCAGCACATATTCCTTACATTTCTTTGATGACGGATCCGACTACTGGTGGAGTCACAGCGAGTTATGCGATGCTCGGTGATTTTAATCTTGCTGAACCAGGAGCCTTGATTGGATTTGCCGGACCGCGCGTTATCCGCGAAACAATCAAAAAAGATCTTCCTGAAGGATTTCAGACATCAGAATTCTTGCTCGAACATGGCTTTCTCGATTTCATCGTCGACAGAAGTGAACTCAGAATAAAACTTTCAACCCTTCTCATGCTATTGGCTAACAAACCTAAGCCTGTTCAGCTGGAGGCTCATGTAACTGAAGAATTATAAATTTAGATTCAAACGGATCACAATTTTCAATCAGTACATCAATCAAAGCAGAACCATAATTTGCATAAAACGAAAGGAAATTCTCTTGTCTTTCTTGTAGTCCTCCATTTGGAAATAGCTTTTCTTTCAGGCGTTGGATCTTTTTTAAGTTCGTATCCTGCATCTGTTTTTCTGATCTCAACAAGCGTGAACCGAGTTGTTCAAATTGCTTTGCCTGTTTACTTTGTTCAGCTAACATTGCTTTTGATAATGTAGGATCGATATGATCAGCTTTTGCAGCGAGCATTTCATAGGCCTTATTGATCATTTCCAATTCTTCTTCGAAATTCAATTCATTCTGGCTATGCTTTCGTAAATATGTTTTCACGATGGTATCATAGTCAGGAATCAAATCTATCACATCCAGATCGAGCTTCTTAAGTTGCTCATTTGTTTGTTCATCAATCAAGAGCACTGAATTTCTTCTGAGCAACATGGGATAGGGTATACCTGCCGCTGAAAATTGTGACTTCCTTTCAAGCCAATACGCGATCTCTCCTCCACCTCCGATATAAGCTAAGTTTGGTAAAATAAATTCTTCATAAAGGGGTCTTAGAATAACATTTGGACTGAAATGATCTGGATGTGCATGCAGCTCACTTATGATTTCATCAATCGATGATTTGATTTTACTCTCTACCCGGATAACACCTCCTTCATGTGGCTCGATACGTTCACGGACTTCATCCGTCATATAAAACAGATTGATAGCCCTGCAAAATGCCTGAGGCTTAAAGCCTGCTTTTTCCAATGCAGATTGTGTTTCTGATACTGGTTTATAAGAGAATTGCTCCTTGATCTCTTTCTCCATGATAGGAATGAAAGCTCTCTTCAATTCAACATCATCCATATCCAGTATGATCAATCCATGTCGTCCAAATAATCCATGAAGCAGCAAACGGTGGAATTGACTATAATTAACAGCTTTTTGAAAACAATCAAGGAGTAGTGTCTTTATCTCCGAGAGAAAAGGTGCATTAGAAAATAATTCACCGATCGTCTGTATCAATGTTTCAAGACCTGCTACAGGTAATCTTCCTGATGGTCCTGTGGATTGTCTTTCCCACTCATATTTACGTCCGAATAAGTAAAAGTGATTTACTTCAGCCCAGTCATGATCTTCTGCATTAATCACAAAAATGGGAATGATAGTGGAACCCGTTGAAGATGTCAGATCCTTAGCTACATGAATAGCGCTTGCTATTTTGAAAATATGAAATAACGGCCCTGTAAACAGAGAGGGCTGGTGTGCCGTCGTAATGGTAAACGTATTTTCATCTAAAATCACAACTTCAGATATGGGAAGTGATAATCCCATCTCAGCATATTGTTTCTTCAGCACGCTTGCCAATAATTTTCTGTCAGTTGCCTTAGCCTTCCGATGATTGACGACATCAGGTAAGGAGGATTTCAATGGATCATATTTGTAGAATTCACGAAGGGATTTATCCTGCGTGATGTAAGCCAGATCCGTATGATTCAAGTATTTTAAAAGAGCGTAGTCTATGCGGGATACATTCATGTGCCTCATTATACTTCAAAATGAATAACTATGCCAAACATTCTTCCGGGTCTTTAGTTTAAGCCGACAAGTTATCAAATACATTCATCGATTCTAAGTTTTCATTCTATTCCCATTCTCTATCTTGGGGCTATAAATCTAAGCAAAATGAATTTTTCAACTTTCTTCTCCAAAGGTTTGATTTTAGCCATTCTCATATCCTCCCTGTCCCTTTTAGCCACAAGTCTTTCAGGTCAAAAAGCAAAACACTCCAAGGGCTCTGATACAAAATCAGATTCAGTCAAAATTGTGAAAACAGGTTTTGACACCCTTGATTTGAGTGGCCTCAAATTCAGAAACCTTGGTCCCGCCATTACATCTGGTCGAATAGTAGATTTCGCTGTTGATCCCAAAAATCACAAACGATATTTTGTGGCTTCCGCAGCCGGAGGAGTTTGGCGTACAGGCAATGCAGGCACTACGTACGAGCCCGTTTTTGATGGAGAAGGCTCATTTTCCATTGGATGCGTCTCAATCGATCCAAATACTCCTTCAACAGTTTGGGTCGGAACAGGAGAGAATAACAATCAACGTTCAGTAGCCTATGGAGATGGTGTCTACAAATCCGTTGATGGTGGATCCTCATGGACCAATATGGGACTCAAGAATAGCGAGCACATCGGTAAGGTTCTCATTCATCCAGACAACTCCAATACAATATTTGTAGCCGCTATAGGGCCATTATGGGGTCCTGGTGGAGACAGGGGACTCTACAAGTCCAAAGATGGTGGGAAGACCTGGAATGCCGTCCTGACGATTGATGAGAATACAGGTGTGAATGATGTCGTGATGGATTTGACGAATCACGATATTCTTTATGCATCCTCTTTCCAAAGAAGACGTCATGTCTTTACATATCTGGGCGGAGGTCCACAATCCAATATTTACAAATCAACGGACGGAGGCGAAACATGGGTAAAATCAGGACAAGGATTACCTGCTGTTGACATAGGTCGTATCGGCTTTGCTACTTCACAGGCTGATCCTACTTCTATCTATGCCATTGTTGAAGCAGCAAGAGGTAAAGGAGGCACATTCCGAAGTAATAATCAGGGTGCATCATGGGAAAAAATGGGAGACTACTCCAGTGCAGGAAATTACTATGATGAAATAGTAGCTGATCCTAATCATGCTGGTAAATTATACTCGATGGATACGTGGCTTCAGGTCTCAAATGATGGGGGTAAATCATGGAAAAATCTCGGTGAAGACACAAAACATGTCGACAATCATTGCATGTGGATTGACCCGGATGATAGTGATCATTTTTTAGTCGGATGTGATGGTGGTATTTACGAATCGTATGATGCAGCTAAAACATGGCTGTTCAAAAACAATCTTCCTGTTGTTCAATTCTACAGAGTTGCTCTGGATAATGCCGAACCATTTTACAACATCTATGGAGGTACGCAAGATAATTTCAGTCTTGGAGGCCCGTCAAGAAGCATTTCTGGAAATGGAATAGCCAATGATGAATGGTTTATCACACACGGTGGCGATGGATTTGAATCACAAGTCGATCCGAACAACCCGAATATTGTTTATGCAGAAAGTCAATATGGTGGTTTAGTGCGTTATGATAAATTGAGTGGTGAAGAAGTTGGAATACAACCTCATGAACGAAAAAATGAAGACACATATCGATGGAATTGGGACGCCCCACTTGTTGCAAGTTCACATGTACCCGGAAGAATTTATTTCGCTGCGAATAAAGTTTTTTCAAGTGATGATCGGGGTAATAATTGGACAGTGATCAGTGATGATCTCACTCGGCAGATCGATCGCAATAAATTGAAAGTAATGGGTAGGGTATGGTCTATTGACGCTGTAGCTAAAAATCAATCTACCTCTCCATATGGCAACATTGTCACATTCGCAGAGTCACCTGTGAATGCTGATTTGCTTTTTGCAGGTACAGATGATGGACTTATTCAGATCACAAGTGACAGAGGGAAGACATGGCGAAAAATCGACAAAATCAAAGGAGCACCGGACACATCATTTGTCAATATGATCACTCCTTCTTCTCATGATCAGAATGTAGTTTACGCCTGCTTCAATCATCACAAATACGGTGATTTTAAACCGTATGTTTTTGTCAGTAAGGATAAAGGATTGACCTGGACTTCTATTTCGAATAATTTACCTGTCAGAGGAACGGTGTATTGTCTTGCTGAAGATAATGTTGATCCGGATCTATTATTTGCAGGAACAGAATTTGGATTATATTTTTCAAATAGTGCAGGTAAAAGTTGGAAAAAATTATCCTCAGGGCTACCGACTATCTCAATTAAAGACATGGCCGTTCAGAAAAGAGAAAATGATCTTGTTTTAGCATCATTTGGAAGAGGATTCTTCGTTTTAGATGACTATTCGCCATTGAGAAATATTAGAGAAACTGATCTGAGTAAAGAAGCTATAGTGATGCCCATACGTGATGCTTATGTTTTTGAAAATAGCACTCCATATGGCCTTCCGGGACAGGCATTTCAAGGGAGTAGTTTTTACAGAGGCGACAATCTGGGGGCTAAAGCCTTAATTGCATTCTACATTCGTGATAAAGTTGTATCTGCTAAAGACCTTCGTATCAAAGAAGATGGGAAATTGGAAAAGGCAAATAAGGACAATGTCTATCCTACATACGAACAGCTTGCAAAAGAACGTGATGAAGAAAAGTCAAAACTATATATCACTATTTCAAACCAGCAAGGTGACATCGTTCGAAAACTATCTATGCCTGCAGATAAGCAGGGATTACAACGCATTGAATGGGATTTGCGTACTTCTTCAAAAGACCCTGTTCAACTGGGTGGTTCCGATTTTTACAATCCATTTGAAAGTAGGGAAGAAGGACCATTGGTTGCTCCAGGCATGTACACCGTTTCATTATCAAGATGGAAAGATGGTGCGATGACAGCACTAGGAACACCTGTTTCATTTAAAGTCAAACCACTTGGAAACATTGTCCTTCCACCAAAAGACATGAACTCGGTTGTGGTCTTTAAACGTGAAGCAGAAAACCTCAGCAGAATTCAACAATCAGTTTCACGTGCCATCAGCTCCGCAAATTCAGAAATGAGTTATATCCGAAGAGCTATAGCTGTCATGGAGCAACCGGAAGATTCATGGTTAAAAGAAGTCATCAGCATTGAGCAAAAACTTGATACTCTTCAACGAAGATTGTCCGGAGATCCGATCAAAGTGCAACTGGATATGAATCCTACACCATCAATCGCTGATCGAATAGGACGTGTGGTAGGTGAGAATAAATACAGCAGCGCCGAACCTACCGGAACACATCAACAGAGTTTGAAAATTGCAAAAGAGGAATTATCAGGCATTGTAAGCGATCTTAAAAATGTTTTGGATAACGATCTTGCCCAATTGAGAATAAAGCTTCAAAAAGCCGGAGCACCGTATACGCCAAACGTCATTCCGATTTTCAATGAGCAATAATTAAGTGGCTTATTCCACTTTGGCTTAAGTTAATATTGGTGTTTCGAATCTTCAAAGCCCCGTAGGGGCCATAGGTTGGTAACATATGCAACTAACAAATCATCTCTTGCCCCAGAGGGGCAAAACTGAATGCGGAATAATCTGTTTCCATTAATAAACTCGTAATGCAATTCAGATATTTCAATTCTATACCACTTCTGTTCATGAGAATATCTGCTATAATTTCTAATCATTCTTCTCATCTTTGTGTTTAAGTAGAAGAACTAAAATTGCAGATGCATAAAATCGGTATTGCATTATCAGGAGGAGGCACAAGAGGTGTCGTACACATAGGCGTCCTGCAGGCACTTGAGGAAAATGGGATATTCCCTACGATTATTTCAGGCTGTAGCGCAGGCAGTATAGTAGGCTCTATGTATGCCCAGGGATATACGCCTTCGGAGATCATGACGATTGCCAGTGAACGATCTTTACTCTGGATGTTTTCACTCAGGCTTCCTACAAAGGGATTAGTGCGCCATAATTTTCTCCGCAAAATGCTGAAACGATATATTCCTGTCAACACGTTTGAGGAATTAAAAAAACCTCTGTACGTTGCTGTCTCAAATCTCAATTCCGGCAAAACAGAAATTAAAAGTTCAGGCCCACTTCATGATGTCATTGTAGCTTCCTGTTCAATACCTATATTGTATGAACCCATTCTGATGGACAATAATTGGTATGTCGATGGTGGTTTATTGATGAATTTGCCTGTATCACCGATCAGAGACAAAGCCTCTTATATCATTGCTGTCAATCTTATCCCCCGAAAGGAATTGCTATCCGAAAAAGTAAACACGATTTCCGGCGTAGCAGCACGAACTTTTAATCTCGCGGCTATCAATACGATCGAACCTGAATTAAAATATTGTGATCTTCTGATTGAACCATTGGATTTATATCATTATAGTCGTTTCAATTTTACAAACATTAAAGAAATGTATGAGATTGGATACAGCGAAGCGATGCGTATGATGCCTTTGCTGAAAGAGGAACTGAAAGCAATAAATGAAGTTGGTCTGGGACATAATATTAATTAAGGAATACACCCCATTCTTCCGTATTCAATATTTGAAGATCGATATCCTCTTTAAGTGTGGTCGCCAATGAAACACCGACATACCTGGGATAGATAGGAAATGTTTTATGTTTTCGATCCACCAGGACAGCGACTTCGACCTTCTTTGGCAGGATATCCAGAAAAACTTTGCAGGCATAAAAAATAGTCCTCCCCGTATTGGCTACATCATCGATGACAATGATTGTTTTTCCCTTCAGCGTTTCAGCAGGTGTGTCCATTTCTACCGGAGTAGAGAGAGGACTTGCCGGATTCAACCTGATTTGGACAAGCTGAATTTTGATATCACTGATCCTCTTCAATTCTGTTTGCAGTAGCTTTGCAAAACCAATACCATTGTTATTAATACCTGCCAGGACGATGGTTTTTTCTTCGAAATTATTTTCAAGAATTTCATACGCCAATCGGATGATCTTTTGCAGGATTTGAGGTTTATCGAGAATCTTCATTTATATCAGGTTAAAGAGAAAATAATGGCTTTAAAACACTCCATATCACATAAGTATTGTGTGGCTAAAGTAGCCAGAGTAGGGGAAAATTACTAATCTTTGTTTATAGCTTATTTTTGATGCTTATGTACATTGCCATTGTCCTCTTCGCGATCATTACGTTTATCGTCTTTTATAAGGCGGGAACTCAGTTTTATCGCGTCTATACGAACATTCAGCTAGGCAAGCCAGAGAAAATCGGAGGAGATTCAGGAAAGCGTTGGAGAAATGTCATCCTGATAGCATTGGGACAACAGAAAATGTTTAAAAAACCGATTCCGGCTTTCCTCCATTTATTTATTTACACTGCATTTCTATTAACACAGATAGAACTACTTGAAATCTTAGTCGATGGCTTCTTTGGAGTACATCGGTTTTTTGCTCATTATCTGGGTGGTTTTTACACATTCATTATCGGCATGATTGAAGTATTGTCTGCTCTTGCTCTTGTTGCCACGATTTCTTTTCTGATCAGAAGAAATATTCTGAGAGTGAAACGATTCTGGAAAGCAGAAATGACAACATGGCCAAGATTGGATGCTAATATCATTCTGCTTGCGGAACTTACGTTGATCTTTGCCATTTTTGCTATGAATTCTGCAGATTCAGTTTTGCAAAGTATTGATCCCGAACATTATCATTCGACAGGAAAACTTCCGATAAGTAGTTGGTTAGGACCAGCTTTGATGAGTTCATGGTCTCATGATTGGCTTGGATGGGTAGAAAGAATCGGATGGTGGTTGCATGTGTTGGTCGTATATGGATTCATAGTCTATCTTCCTTACAGCAAGCATCTTCACATTTTTCTTGCTTTTCCAAATGCATGGTTTTCTCGCCTAAGGCCAAGAGGTCAGATGTCAAATATGCCGGAGATTACCCATGAAGTCAGATCAATGTTGGGTATTCCACAAGATGAAAGTCTTGTTGTATCCGGTGAAGCATCAACAGAATTTGGAGCGAAGGATATAAGCCAATTATCATGGAAAAATATATTGGATGCGTATACCTGTACAGAATGTGGCCGATGCACTGCTGTATGTCCTGCGAATCTGACCGGGAAAAAACTGTCGCCACGTAAGATTCTGATGGATATCAGAGACAGAACAGAAGAGGTAAGCGCCAAGTTACATTCAGGTGACAAAAAATATATCAGCAAAGACAAACAGAATGAAAATGTAATACTCGACGCATCAAACTTTGATGACGGTCGTTCGCTTTTTGATCTGATCGCACCAGAAGAAATCTTTGCATGCACTGCATGTAATGCATGTGTTGAAGCATGTCCTGTTCTGATCGATCCCTTAGAACCTATCTTGCAG
>JBATMM010000174.1:0-5192 GCA_049289835.1 Saprospiraceae bacterium
TGCGAATAAAATAATAAGGCAAATTGAAAGTAAGCGGATCATGGCGTTGGTTTTGATTTTTCTTCAAATATCAAAATACCTTTTTGATCCTGGTTAATAGTTTAGGGTGAATTTTATGGTGTCAGCGTGAGAGAAGTGAGAGCGTGAGATGTGAGATGTGGGAGAGTGAAAAATGTTAGACTTGTGTCTGGAAGGACATATGAATGTATAAGGATGTTGAAGTTCCCCAGATCCAAAATCTTAAATCTTATGCTTCGACCTGCCCCACTCAACCATGTGCTATGCTTCGACTTGCTAAACTCATCCAAGTGCTACAGCTCAGCAACCGCAGCTCAGCATCCATGTTAAATTAGTTTTCGATCTTACTCTTCAAGGCTCTCAGCATAAGGAGGTCCTTATTCTCTTGTTCGTCCTCTTTATACTTCTTTATAGCTTCATCCAGGATGTGAATGGCTGCTTGTTTGTCGCCTGATTTATTGACAAGAGTGGCATAGGTGGCAATATACTTTGGATCATCGTCTTTCGCAGCTTTCTCTGCAATGGTAATGGCCAGATCCAGGCACATTTTCTGGTCAGGTGCATATTTATTGAGGTCCAATGCAAGCTGATTAAGGCTGGCCGGGTCGTTTTTGATAAATTTCTTTACGTAGGTATTGACCATCTCCTGAATGTTTGTCATATCATGAAGCGCGAGAGCAAATTGAATATCGCTTTTAATATGAAACATCTCTGCTTCGGAAGGAATATTTCGCTTCATCGCATCAGTGGCGAGAGCGACTAACTCAGGAGATTCAAATTCGATAGCCCGCTGCACTGTATTGGCACATGCTGTCCGGATTTTTTCTAAAACTACATCATCTGAAATTTCTTTGCTGATCTGGGATTTGTATTTCTCCAGAAGTTCAAAACAATGACAATCGACCTGTGAGGCTGCCTCCAGAATAAATTTGAGATTCTCAGGTGTGGTCAGATCTTTCTGATCATTGATATAATCATTGGCTATTTTAACAGAAGGCTTCTTTGCTTTATTGAGTGCAGAAACGTAATCATAGACTAATTGGTAGCTGCGATCACCGGCCGTGTAGGCTGCTTCATATTTTGTGCTTTTGTCATATTTCTCAAGAACAGATTCGGCTGTTTTGATAAGATCAGCCGGGCTTCGGCCACCTACTGATTTCAATACCTGGATACCATCATAATCAATCCAGAACAAAGACGGATAGGCTGTAACATCATATTTCTTTCTGAATTCGAGACCCATTTCCTTTTCCATGTCAATCTTCATGGAGATGAAGTTTTTATTGAACAACTCGCCTACTGCAGGATCGGGAAAGGTATTGGCAGCCATATTTTTACAAGGGCCGCACCATGTGGTGAAGGCATCCACGAAGATGAGTTTGTCTTCAGCTTTAGCCTTCTGAATGGCTTCTTCCCATGTGCCGTGAAAGAATTCAATGCCCTGTGCTACAGAAGCTGCTGATGCAAGACACAGGATGATAAAAGAGACAATCGTGTTTCTCATAATTGGACCGATAAGGGTATAAAATTAGGGAAAAAACGAGGGGAAGCATTTAAAGGTTTGTTAAATGATGCTTCAGGTCTTAAAAGGCGGGCAAAAAAAAGAGGTGAAGTAAATAGCTATATTCACTTCACCTCTGGTAATATCGGGATTGAGATTTGTCTGAATCACGAAACTTGAAGGAGCTTATCTCCTGCGGCCTGATTTCTTAGCGGCTTTTCTTGGAGCTGCTTTTCTTGGTGCGGCCTTCTTTGCTGCTCTTTTGGGAGCTGCCTTCTTAGCGGCTTTTCCTGGAGCTGCTTTCTTTGTAGCTTTTCTTGGAGCTGCTTTTTTAGCGGCTTTACGTGGTGCAGCTTTTTTAGCGGCTTTTCTTGGAGCTGCTTTTCTTGCTGATTTCTTAGCTGCTTTTCTTGGAGCTGCTTTCTTAGCGGCCTTTTTAGGTGCAGCTTTCTTTGCGGCTTTCTTCGTAGCTTTTTTAGTAGCCTTCTTAGGTGCTGCTTTTTTCGTAGCTTTTTTAGTAGCCTTCTTAGGTGCTGCTTTCTTTGTAGCTTTTTTAGTGGCTTTCTTAGCAGCTTTCTTTGGAGCGGCTTTAGCCACTGGTGCTGCGGCAGCAGGTGCAGGCGCAGGTGCAGCTTTCTTAGCAGCTTTCTTACGAGGTGCTTTTTTTGGAGCCGGTGCTGGTGCTGGTTGCTCAGGCATAGTCATACCTGAACTATCGCTATCTGTTGACATTGAAAACAGATCATTGTTCATGCCCATTCCGCTGTCATTTGACATCATAGATCCGGAATTACCGTCATCCATTGGCTGTTTCTTTTTTGATTTTTTATCCACGTTGATACGTTTTAATTAGGTTTAAAAAATTTGTTTAAAATGATACGCGCAATTTAGACAGAATAAACGAATATAAAGTTGTTTATATATAAAAATTTTATTTGCGTGTTGAGAAGTTTTGTTTTGATCGTATCGGAAAGTGGATTTTTCAGTTGTTTTCTTTCAATGCTTTTTCTCTTTTGAGAATGGCTAAAGCAAAATGTAAACGTCCATAGTCAAGACTATCACCTACCTGCTCTTTAACCTTGCCTGGCTGATCACTATATCCACTCGCACGCCAACCCTGCCTGGCCATATCCAGATCACCCGGTAAAAGAAATTGCTGCAGGTTGATGTCTTCGCCTTTGATATACAATTTAGCAAGATGAGTGGCAATCGTTGAAACTGCCATACCCCTTTTCGTTGCTATGTCTTCAACCGTCAGGCCCTGTCTGAACAAATCAAGTGTCTCGATATAGGTGATCCCTTTTGGTTTCTTGATGAGATTCTGATCCGTCATATAACTCCTTATCGTTTCAACGAATTCCTGACCATATTTTGCTGATTTGTATTCACCTACACCATTAAGTTTTGAAAATTCTTCAACCGTATAAGGCCTGACCTCTGCAATCTCCTTCAATGTGCCTAATGGAAAAACAGAGTATGATGGTAGCGAATCTTCTTTTGCAAGCCTGTCGCGCAATTCTTCAAGTCTGTCAAGAAGATTTTCTTTAAACCTGATGCTTTTACTCTTCCGTTGTACAATCGGCTCCTCCGGAAGTTCAATTTGCCTGTGGAGTGTCACATGTTTTCTATCATACAATACCGCATCACTGAGCGGTGTACATTTCAAAATCGAATGCCTGGTATAATCGATTTCAAGGTATCCCTGGTTGATCAGTTGGGTGATATAATGATTCCAGTCTTTGAATGTGATGTCTTTTCCGGCGCCATATGTTTTGATTTCGTGCAGATGCCGGTCATAGATTTCTCTTTTTCCTGAGCCCCGGAGCACCTCCACAAGCAGGTTGATACCGATCGATTCATTACAGCGTTTACAGGCTGATAAGGCCATTTGGGCTATTTTGGTTCCATCAAATCCCTGCAATGGATTTTGGCAGTGATCGCAATGACCACAATTGGCAGAGCGATATTCACC
The DNA here is from genome assembly GCA_049289835.1 of Saprospiraceae bacterium. GTDB lineage: Bacteria > Bacteroidota > Bacteroidia > Chitinophagales > Saprospiraceae > Opimibacter. The sequence continues at coordinate 3,492 of JBATMM010000174.1, forward strand.
GAAATAATTGAGGATCACATTTGTCCTGCAATTTGTTGCCTGACTGTATTCCAATATCCTGTCCAGCTTCTCTGTCTGAACCCTTTTGAAGGTTTCATCTGCATCACTATTTTGAATAAACTCCTTGTATACGGCCACATCGCGATACGAATAAAACATTACCGCTTCAGCTTCCTGTCCATCACGGCCTGAGCGACCTACTTCCTGATAATAACTCTCGATGTTCTTCGGAAGATTGTAGTGAATGATCCATCTTATATTTGGCTTATCAATCCCCATCCCGAAAGCGATCGTAGCGCAAACAATCTGAATGCGGTCAAACTGAAAATCTTCCTGAACTTTTTTCCTTGTATAATTATCTATTTCTGCATGATATGCTGCTGCTTTATAGCCGTAATTAACCAATGCACCTGCGATCGTTTCTGTGGTTTTTCTGGCCAGGCAATAAATGATGCCAGGTTGTCCTTTGTGCTCTTGTAGAAATTCTTTGATCTGATCCAGACGTTGAATACCCGGCCTGACTGACAAATGAATATTAGGTCGCTCGAAACTTGAAAGAAAAGTTTTAGGATCCCTAAGCTTCAACTGTTGGCGTATGTCTTCCTGTGTTGCCTTGTCTGCGGTGGCAGTTAAAGCAAGTACCGGCACATCATTGAATATTTCAATCAGTGTGGTGAGTTGCGCATATTCAGGCCTGAAATCATTTCCCCAGATGGATACACAATGAGCTTCATCTATGGCGATGAGAGAAATCGTTTTGTCTCTTAAAAAATCCAGAAACTTAGGTGTGAGGGCACGTTCCGGAGAGATAAAAAGAATTTTAAGACTCCCGTTTTTGATGTTTTCATGGATCGTTTTGCTTTCATCACCTGTTGTGCCGCTATGCAATGCGCCTGCGATGATCCCATTTGCTCTCAGGGATCTGACCTGATCATTCATCAGGGAAATAAGCGGAGAGATCACTAATGCAAAACCATCCCTGAGTAATGCAGGTAATTGATAGCAAATGGATTTTCCACCACCTGTGGGCATGATGACAAGACCATGGCCGCCGTTCAGCACATGATGAATGATTTCTTCCTGATGCTCCCGGAAGTGATCAAATCCAAAACGGGATTTGAGGATGAGATTTAAGTTTTCACTGGACATTTCAAGGGGGATGTTTTCAATTGATAATGTATAAAATTAAGGGATGAGGATTAAAAATGCAAATCCGTTTTGCCCCGAAATCCCCTAAAGGGGACTTTTTGAAAATGTAATATTAGAAATGATATAATTCAATCTTCCAACCATTGAAATCAGAAAAATTAATTCGATGAATCTGAATACCAAAAATTTTGGCATTTTAAAAGTCCCCTTTAGGGGATTTAGGGGCAAAAGTAGGACTTATAAATGTCTCTCCGCATGATAAGACGATCTCACCAATGGACCGCTTTCGACAAAAGCAAAACCTCTCTGATTCCCTTCTTCTTTGTACCAGGCGAAAGTATCAGGGTGAACAAATTCTGCAACAGCTAGATGCATTGGTGTAGGTTGAAGATATTGTCCGATCGTGAGCACATCACAACCGTGTGCGCGAAGATCATCCATCGCCTGCAACATTTCATCTTGTGTTTCACCCAGGCCAACCATGATACCTGACTTTGTCCGTTTGCCGTAGTCTTTTGTAAGTTGGATTTGCTCAAGACTTCTTTCATATCG
>JBATMM010000175.1:0-12319 GCA_049289835.1 Saprospiraceae bacterium
AAGCTCAAAAAAGTACCGCAGAAGGAAATACAACAGCGTGTAGAAGAAGCAGCAAAAGTAGTAGGTCTCGAGCCTTATTTAAAACGCAAACCGGGGACATTATCTGGTGGCCAGAGACAACGCGTTGCCTTGGGCCGTGCCATCGTCAGAAACCCAAGAGTATTTTTATTTGACGAACCACTCAGTAATCTTGATGCAAAGCTTCGTGTACAGATGCGCATGGAGATCTCAAGACTTCAACGTAAACTGGGTGTGACAACTATCTATGTGACACACGATCAGACTGAAGCCATGACGATGGCTGACAGAATCGCGGTGATGAAGGATGGCCTTCTTCAACAATTCGATACACCGATGAACATGTACAATCATCCTGCTAATCTTTTCGTGGCAGGTTTCATTGGAAGTCCTGCTATGAATTTGATTTCCGGTCAGCTTGATGAATCTCTTGTATTTAAAGATCCCACTCAGAATATTAAAATTGAATTACAAGGCTACCTGCCATCATCTGTTTCAAAAGGGCCAATGGTCTTAGGTGTACGCCCTGAAAATATCCATGGCGATAATGGATTGAATATTTCATCCTATTCACCTATTAGCATTACACCTGATGCTATTGAACCGATGGGCAGTGATAGTTTTCTTTATTCTAAAATAGGTGACCATACATTCATAGCTCGTCTTCGCCCGGAAACTGAAATTTTAACGGACAGACCCACAATTCTTTTCATTGATCGAAGCAAGCTCCATTTTTTTAATCCTGAGACAGGGGAGAGAATGGAAACAACAAGCAATAAGCAATAGGCAATGTGGAAAATGCCAAAACCCTTATTTTGGAATTATAAATTATTTGGATGCTGTGCGCCTCTTCAATATTCTCGTTTGGACATCTTATAGTATCATTCAATCGAAAATTCAATCAGGTAATTAAGAATTCAATTACTTTGTTGCCCGTTAATTCTAAGATTTTTAGCGATGAGAAATTTCCGTTTCAATAACATTTTTGTAGTCGTATCGATATCTTTCACGACTACTTTTTTATCAGCCCAGGAATACAAATTTGAACAACTTGGTTCACTACTCCCCACGCCCAATGAAACTCGTTCAGCCAGCGGAGCACCGGGCCATGCCTATTGGCAAAACAAAGCTGACTATGTGATCGATGTTCATCTTGATGACAACAAGCAATATATCTCTGGTAAAGAAACGATCACCTATCACAATCAGTCACCAGATGCACTTACATATCTGTGGTTACAATTGGATCAAAACAACATAGCCCCGGATGCGGATAGTTATTCCACATCTACTGGCAAACTGGATACAAGAGTGTCTGCATCTTCTCTCGCCAGGTTCAATCATCCAACGAATCGTGGATTTGTAATTGAAAAAATTATGACAATGACCGGAGTGGCACTTCCCTTCACCATAAATAAAACGATGATGCGTGTCGATCTCCCTGTGGCCATTGCACCTGGAGGTTCGTATTCATTTAAAGTAGAATGGAATTATAATATCAATGACCGCATGAAAGAAGGAGGCCGTTCAGGGTATGAATATTTCAGTGCAGACAGCAATTATCTCTATGCGATAGCTCAATTCTATCCACGCATGTGTGTTTACGACGATATCTATGGTTGGCAAAACAAACAATTTCTGGGTTCAGGCGAGTTTACCGTTCCCTTTGGTGATTATGAAGTGCATATCACTGTTCCGGCTGATCATGCCATAGCAGCAACAGGCGTATTGCAAAATCCAAAAGATGTACTTACCAAAGAACAACAGGATCGCCTGACAAAAGCGCACAGCAGCTACACTGAACCGGTCATGATCATCACACCTGAGGAAGCACTTGCCAAAGAATCTTTACGTGCGAAAAATGAAAAGACCTGGATATTCAAAGCGTCCAATGTCCGCGATTTTGCGTGGGCATCTTCACGTAAATTTATCTGGGATGCCATGGCGGTCAAGCAATCTGCAAGCTCTGATGTCATGGCGATGTCAATGTATCCCAAAGAAGGAAATCCTCTTTGGGAACATTATTCTACAAAAGTCGTAGCCCATACATTGAAATGGTATTCACACTATACGTTTGATTATCCATATCCGGTTGCATGGTCTATACACACCGATCGTATCGGAATGGAATACCCGATGATTTGTTTCAATGGAGGAAGGCCACAGGCTGATGGTACATACACTGATGGCACAAAGTATGGTATGATCTCTGTCATCATACATGAAGTAGGGCACAACTATTTTCCGATGATCGTCAATTCTGATGAACGCCAATGGACATGGATGGATGAAGGCCTGAATACATTTCTCCAATTCCTCGCTGAGCAACAATGGCAAAGAGACTATCCCTCAGGACGTGGCGCACCATATAAAATCGTGGACTACATGAAGTCTGATCAAAAAATGCTGGAACCCATCATGTCTAATTCTGAAAATATCAAACAGCTTGGAAGCAATGCATATGCAAAGACAGCCACAGGATTAAATATCCTGAGAGAGACAGTGATGGGACGAGATCTATTTGATAAAGCATTCAAAGAATATGCTAATCGATGGAAATTTAAGCATCCATCACCCGCAGATTTTTTCAGGACGATGGAGGATGCATCAGCCGTTGATCTTGATTGGTTTTGGAGAGGTTGGTTTTTTGGCACTGAACCTTGTGATATTGAATTGTCAGACATCAAATGGCAACGAGCGGACATGCCTCAGGACTCAACATTACTCACAGGTGATGAGCGTTTCCTGAGCGATAATCCCCACGGATTGACCTCCATTCGCAACCGTGAATCTATCAAACAAACACAAGACGAAATCGATACTACGATATGGGATAAGTATAGTGATGTGGATGCACAGAAAGCAGCAAAAGATAATTACGATACCTATGTAAAAAATCTTAGTCCGGAAGAAAAAGCGCTTGTTGACAAGGGACAGAATTATTACACGCTCACATTTAAAAACAAAGGAGGTCTCCTGATGCCTGTCATTATAAAATTTGTATTTGAAGATGGTACAGAGCAGGTACAACGCATCCCTGCAGAAATATGGCGTCGTGATAACACTGAAGTTTCAAAAGTCTTTATCACAGATAAAGTCATCAAACAATTTGTTCTTGATCCATATCTTGAGACAGCGGACATCGATAGAAGTAATAATTCTTTCCCATCAGAACAGCAGCTGTCCAGGTTCGAATTATTTCAGCAACAAAATCAGGGTAGAGGCAGGACGCCACCAGGGAGATCTTAATGCTATAGGAATTTACACTCTAATGGCCATTTAGACTCCGAAAATATTAATTTAGGTTTTTATGAAAAAATTTCTGAAACAACGTATTTCCAAACGGACTTTTGAAAATCTCAGAGCTATTGCCTATGATTTTAAGAGATTTAAAACCCGTATGTTTCAGAAGAAAAAAAATGGAAAGCCTCTATCTAAAAATTTACAACTGGGCTCAGGTGTCAGACAGATTCCGGGATGGGTAAATGTGGATTTATCAGATGCTGATGTTAATCTGGATCTAACATATGGTTTTCTCCCCTGGCCTGACGCATCATTTGATAATATTGTTTCCCAACATGTCATCGAGCATCTCATTTTGGAAGACGAGCTTATTTCAATGCTTACTGAAGCCCAAAGAATATTAACATCCGGCGGACAGCTCTGGCTGGCAACACCTGATATGCGTAAGATCTGTCAGTCTTATTTGGACAATAATTGTGAAGTGATGTATGAAGATCGGGTCAGGCGAATGCCGGGATGGACATTGAATGGTCTGCCAACGCAACACATGATGAATGATTTTTTTCATCAGCAGGGGGAGCACAAAAATTTATTTGATTTTGAGCTGCTGAAATGGGTTCTTCAAAAATCTGGTTTTAAAAATATTCAGAAAACATCTGAACTGAATTTATTGGATCGTTTTCCGGGTTTCCCTGAACGAGGGGATGATGTGCAAGCACTTTATGTGTTGGCTATAAAAGATTAATCTCTTTTAACCAATTCCAACCTCAGAACCAATTTATTTCGGTGTAGAATAAAAGCCCCCTTTAGGAGATTTAGGTGTCAAAAGGCCCGCTATATCTTATTCTTCGCTATTTTCTTATGAAGATCCGGTACTGTCATCAATGCAGCGGATCCATACCAGGGATGAAGTTGATCACAAGACTTTAAAATTGGCTAAAAACTCGCTGCGGAAATATTTTAAAGACATAAGGATAATCATGATTTCGCCATGGGTATTATTCTTTATCGATAAGAGTAGCATTTCGTCTAAAACATACAAGAGTAGCATTTCGTCTAAAACATACGTTTTGATCTTTTTTTTGCTCAAAAACACATGCAATAATTTTATAATATAATTATCTCCAAACCACCACCCTCACCTGAAATTCAATTATTTTTACATCCATGAACTTACACCTCGCTTTCCTTTTTAGCATCCTCCCGATTATCCTCTTTTCTCAAAAACAAATCTATATCCCGCAGGAATGGCAGCAAGGCGGATTCGATTATTCCCTCACCCGCTCCGCTGAATCAGACAACTTCATCGTTTTCTGGGGACCACTGGCAGGCGATGATCCGACATTGGCCCCTGGCGATATTTCATTCAACCCTCAAAACATACTGAACACCGCAGAAAACCTCTACAAATTTTATATCGACACCATCCATTTTATCAATGACGATGCAGGCCTGATCCATCAATACAAAATCATACTCGTGATGCTCAACACCTGGACCGGCTATGATGGATGGGCATACGGCGGAAATTATGACGGGGTCGTCGGTGCCATGTGGATGCATCCACAAGCTGCATCATCAGGCCCAACACTGGCACACGAATTTACCCACACTCTTCAGAATTATACATGGATGATGAATCCGGGTCATGGATTTATCGACAGCTCTTACGTTGGGTTTTTCTGGGAGACACATGCTGAATTCATGGCCCTTCAACGCTATCCCTCCGTCGCACTCGAATTTGATATGGCCCGATGGCTCAATACCTGTCAGTTTCACTGGAGCTCAACAAGACATCATTATCAGGCATTCGTTTTTCTTCAATTCATCAAAGAGAAAGATGGCATCGGTATGATCAATCGTATGTGGAATGAAGCCAATATCGGTGAACATCCTTTGGAAACATACAAACGTCTCAAAGGAATCACCCAGAGTCAACTCAATGATCTCTTCGGTGAATATGCCATGCGCAATGTCACATGGGATTATGAGATAGGAGATTTATTACGTGAACGTGTATCTTCACTCAATCCGGTTTTTGTTTCTCATCCAACCATCATTCCGGAGCTTGTAGATTCCTCTTCTCAACGATATAGAATTCAAAACCATCTTGCTCCGCAGGACTATGGTTACAATATCATCAGACTTTATCCACAACAATTGCCGGGGTGTCAAAAACGTATTGTATATCTCAATCTGTTGGGTCAATATATTTTCCCCGATTTTAGTGAAGCGGGCTTACGATTTGGTTTTGTGGCAGTCAATTCTTCAGGTCAACCACGCTATAGTGAGATATACATAGACCATGGTGAAGAATCATTCGAAATGCAGGACGATGAGACAGAGCTTTATCTTGTTGTCGTAGGCGCACCCACTAAACATCACAATTACCCATGGGAAGTTGGTTTTCCAAAAATCTATCGCTACCCATATGAATTCAAATTGGAAAATGCATATCCGGAAGGGTTTCAGCCCGGTTTTCATGATGCACCATCAGGAATTTCAGGCGCTCCTCATAGTAATGGAGGTGGTTTTGTCGCTTCAACTGCTTATGCTGCTCCGACTGCATATGTAGGACCGAAGGCACAAGTTTTGGATCAGGCCCAAATACTGGATCTTTCAAGAATCGAAGACTATGCCATTGTTGAGCACTCTGCGATTGTCGGAGATTCAGCTGTTTTATCCGGCATTTCTGTGATAGGTGAGAATGCACATGTGTATGGCCATGCTACAATCACCGGCCAGGCACACGCTTTTGGTGGATGTGAAATTTATGATGATGCAATCCTTGATGATAACACACTTATTTTTAATACAAAAATTTATGAAAATGCAAAATTGAATGACAATACATTTTGCTGGGGCGCAACATTGCACGGTGATATTTACTTAGGCGGTGATGCTGAATTTTTCAGGGAATGTGATAACGGTACCTATCTGCAATTTGAATCCGCTTATGATCGCAATTGTGATGGACTCGATGATCATCCTGCGAATGTAGATGTCACACAACAATTTATCTCTCCTGAATTTCAAAATTATTATTCCCTGACTTGCGATAGTTTAATTCAAAATATATTCACTGAACTCTTTTGGACCATTTGCCCCGGAGATACTTTTTTTTACAATGGCAATGCACTGACAGTTGGTGGGTTATATCAGGATATTTATCCATTACCAAATGGTGCGGATTCAATCGTCACCTTAAACCTTGAAGTCACTGTTCCAATAGAAGCTTATAGTTCAGAAGATTTATGCAGCGGAGACACACTGATGATTTCAGGCAATAGTATTACACAGCCTGGATTTTATGATATACATCTCGACACTACAAATTGCAGCACCATCCTCCATCTTACTGTGTATGAGGTCATCATTGATACCAGTATCGTCAATATGGGGACATCACTGCAGTCTTTAGCTCATGATGTTATCTTTCAATGGTTTGACTGTAACTCAGGATTAGCGATACAGGGTGCTGTTCAATCAGAATTTACGCCTTCTGTCATAGGTTTTTATAAAGTCAGATTGACTACTATAGAAGGCTGTGAAGCCTTTTCCGATTGTTATCTTGTTTTACCTGTTGCAACGCATGAACCTTTAAATGAAATTCAATGGCAGATTTTTCCAAATCCGACTCATGATATTCTCTATGTCAATGCTGATTTGCAGTTGAATCAAAATGGTGAAGTGCAAGTCTCAGATTTTCTTGGACATGTCCTGTTAAATCAGATCATTACAGCAGAGAGCAGTAATAATTTAATTGATCTGAGCTCTTTACCCACTGGTATTTTCCTGGCCACACTCCGGAACGATAAAGGATTATCATCTACAAAGCTCTTTTCAAGATTATAGTAGAAAAGGTTAAATTAGAATTAAAATGAATTCATGCTAGGCATCCTTGAGATCATGTCAGAAAAAAAGTAATCCCTAACATCTGGAAGAAAATCAAATAGAAACTAATGACCACCCGAAATTAAAAGTCCCCCGGATGCTGAGCTGTAGCACAAGGATGTGAATAGCAAGTCGAAGCATAGGGGATTTAGGGGCAAATCCAAAATCGTGAAATTAAATCATCTTCGTCCAATGCTCTGGACACGCCAAATGAAAGAATCAATCGCTTTTTATACCGAAGTCCTCGGCTTCACCTGCAGCGAATACAATGAAGATTGGGGATGGGCTACAATTCATCTCGATGATGTCGAAATCATGCTTGCTATCCCAAACGAACATGTTCCATTTGATAAACCTGTGTTCACAGGATCATTATATATCAACACAGATGATGTCGATTACTGGTGGGCACAATTGAAAGACAAAGTCAAATTGTGCTATGACATCGAAAATTTTGAATACGACATGAGGGAATTTGCCTTCTATGACAATAACGGCTACCTGATTCAATACGGTCAGAATATTGATGGTTTTGAAGAATAATCCAGTGCACAGAAATGAAAAGGCAATTTCAGTCAGAATAGAAAATTCTTTTTCTGTTGTAACTATGCTTCATACGTATAAAAATAATAGTAATGCAATCTAAAGCAACTACACCGGAGGAATACATCGACTCTCTTCCGGAGGACAGAAAGAAAATTATTTCGGACATCAGAAAGGTGATTTTAAAAAACTTGCCAAAAGGATTCAAGGAGGGCATAGGCTATGGCATGTTATGCTATTCTGTCCCTCATTCAATCTATCCTCCGGGTTATCACGTCGATCCGAAACAACCACTGGGCCTTATCAGTATTGCCTCGCAGAAAAATCATATTGCCATGTATCATATGGGCCTTTATGCAGGACCACTACTCATATGGTTTCAGGATGAATGGAAAAAAAGCACAACGAAAAAACTGGACATGGGTAAAAGCTGTGTTCGCTTCAAAAAGGCCGAAGATGTCCCCCTTGAATTAATTGGCAGACTTGCCGCAAAGCTAACTCCACAGAAGTGGATCGAAATTTATGAAAACGCTCTTAATTCCCGAAAATGATTTAGTATTAAATCAGACTATTTTTTTGTCAGGATAAAATAAGTTTTAATTTTTTTGCCTATTGCCTATTGCCTATTGCCTATTGTTCCTCACCAATCTCCCGCGTACGCAAGACTCACTCCACTTTCAGATTTTAAATATTCGTAAAGCCTCCGGTTGATCTGCCGAATATGGTGATAATCATGCGCCAGCCAGTTCGTCAGAAATGAATAGGCAGTGAATGTTCCTGCAGTAGGATGTTCATATACATTATCCCATCTCGCTTCATGGAGTGACTTCAACCATTCAATCGATGCATCACGCTCGATGAGAAACGCATTTAGTTTTTCTTCAAAATTCTGTCCTGCATAATTCCTTTGCTTCACCCATCCTTGCGGATCAATAGCCGGAGGAGCAAGAAGTGGCGTGTCTAAAGTGTTCTTTACCCTGGTCCGGAAATCTTCCCTTTCTTCATCATGCAGATGACAAATAATCTCCAGTAAAGACCACGATGAAGGATCTGGCCTGAAATGATATTCATCAGATTGTTTGCCATTTAGTAAAGCTTTAAAAACAAATTGATTGTCCTCAAGGTGTCGAATGATTTCTTCGGGTTTCATGATATAAAAATAAGGCAAATCACCTTGGAACGCAATTTGCTATTTCAGGCTGGATGTATTTAGAAACACTTAAACGAATACTGACTCTTGTATTATTCCTTATGGTGAGTACGACTGTATTTGCCCAGATCGTCAATATTGAAAAGAAGAGAATCGCGGATGATTCAACTGGTTGGTTCGGGACAGCAAACATCAATTTTTCGGGTGCCAGGTCAACTAAATCATATATCGCCTTATCAACCAATACACTATTAGAATATAAATCTAAATCCACTAAAGACCTATGGTTATTTATTACAGATCTGAGCATTATCAGCGCTGAGCAACAGAAGTTTTCAAATTCGGGTTTCGGTCATATTCGATACAACCATAAGCTTGGAAAGTCTATCCGTTGGGAATTATTCACCCAGCTTCAATACAATGCACTCACCAAAATCCAAAGGCGGGCAATTGCCGGAACGGGTCCTCGCTTTAAGCTTACCCAATATGATGATGCCCGTTTTTACCTGGGTGTCGCCTATATGTTCGAGTACGAAGAAGATGCTGAGGTTTTTCTTGTTCACCGTGATAGCAGACTCAGTAGTTATTTCACTTTTACACTCAGCCCGGAAGAAACTGTTTCTTTCGTAAGTACTACCTATGCCCAGCCTTTATTGGCGGATTGGAAAGATTACAGGATCAGCAACGAAACGACACTTTCTCTCGACATAAGTAAAAAGCTCACATTCAATGCAACTTTGAAATATGCGTTTGACTCACGTCCTCCAGATGGCGTTCCGCATAACATTTACTCCTTTTCAAATGGCCTCGAAATATCCTTCGGGAGATAAACCTCTGCCCTGGTTGGAGTTGGCTCCAACAATTGCCTTATCCGTTCTCTTGTTGGCTAGCAAAACAGTCTTACGATGGCTTTTCAATTAAAGATTCCCTTCTCCTCCGCCTTCGCCTTCTCCTCAGCCTATCCCTGCAAATGTTAAATTTTTATTAAAATACGAATCAGTTCGTACTATGAATGTGATATTCCCTATTATTGTATACGAAACAATTCGTACTACAATATGATAAACGAAATAAAACCCACCGATGGCGAACTGGAGATCCTCCAGATCCTATGGAAAAAAGGCCCTTCAACTGTCCGGGAAGTCAACGATCTCCTCAATGATGATCAGGACAAATCAACCGGCTACACCACAACCCTCAAGATCATGCAGATCATGTTTGAAAAAGGGTTGCTACTTCGCGATGATGCTCAGCGTACACATATATATACTGCTGCAGTACGTGAAGGCAAAATACAATCTGCTCTACTGGACCGTTTTTTAAACGCAGCCTACAAAGGCTCAGCCTCAAAACTAGCGCTTCAACTTTTAGGTAATCACAAAACCACACCTGACGAATTAGCAGCGATTAAAGCATTGATTGATCAACTCGAAAAAAATAAACCATTATGAACCTGACAACTCATTGGATGCAATCCGATTGGTGCAAAGCGTTAGGCTGGACCTTCGTTCATTCACTATGGCAGATTGCGGCTATAGGACTATTACTCTACATCATCCTGAGACTCATTCCCGGAAGAAGTGCACATGTCCGCTACACCATTTCAACGATGGCGATATGGATGATCGTGATCACGGTATTATCCACCTTCATCATCATGTTGCCCGAATCTAACACCATCGCTGAAAGTAACGGGCAATTAATCCTGGTGAAAATCGCAGGAGCATACACACTCACAGATCGGATCTCGATGTGGCTCGAAACCCGTATGCCAATGATGCTCTCTATTTGGTTCGTAGGTGTGATCATCCTCATGTTGAGACTTGCATTCAGCCTCATTTGGGTTCAATATATGCGTTCTGTTGCAGCCCCGCTTATCCCTATACAAAATGTACTCAATGATTTAATCTACCGGCTTCAGATAAAGATCAAGCCTATCGTTTCTGAATCAGGATATGTATCCTCACCTGTCACTATCGGTCATATCAAACCGGTTATTCTTTTTCCGATAGGCATCATCAATCAATTAAATCCCCAGGAAGTAGAAGCTATCCTTACACATGAATTGGCGCACATCATCAGAAGAGATTATTTATCAAATTTGATTCAATCTTTTATTGAAACCATCTTTTATTATCATCCGGTCACCTGGTGGATTTCAAATAAAGTGAGAACAGAGCGTGAAAACCGCGCAGATGACCTCGCTATTTCATGGTGTGGCGATCATGTCGGTTATGCCAAAGCATTAATCACAGTTCAGGAAATGGAACTCGGTAATGCACCTTCACTTGCGATAGGTTTTGCTTCTGGAAAAGGAGCCATGCTGGCCCGTATCCAACGTATTCTTCACATCCCTTATAAAAACCACAATCAAATGGAAAAGACAGTATTGATCAGTCTTTGCTCACTATTTTTCCTTGGCTTCACGCTCAACAGCCATACCATTCCGGATCAGAAAAATGAAAAGTCTTCCACTCCGGCAGAAATTGTAAATGTCGAAGTAACATCGTCGGATTCAATTCCGTCTAAAGGAACATATATGATCCACAAAAAAACAGACAGCCAGGATATAAGCATCCAGGTCGAAGATGGAGATATCAAGGAACTTAAAGTCGATGGTAAAAAAATAGCGCCAGAACAATTCAACCATTACGATGAAGTCATCGATGAATTGTTTGGTTCGATGGAAGCACCTCCATCTGCAGACGGATTTAATTTCACAATGCCGGCTATGCCACCAATGCCACTAATGCCGGCTATGCCTGACGTGCCGGCTATGCCAGGTATGCATGTCATGCCTTGCGTTCCCCCGATGCCTCCAATGCCTGCAATGGGGATGAATGAAATGGAATTAGAACGCATGCTTGGCAATGGTTCAAATCTTGAATTTCTAAAAGCTAATAATCTGGATAATTTTATACGTGGTCAGATGGGTGATATTATGTATTTGTCTGATACACTAAGTCCGATGGATGCGAAAATTATCATTATTCGAAATGGTGATTCTACAGTGATCAGCAGTCCCGGGTTTGGTTGGTCTGCATTAGACTTAAATAATGCTGATAGCCCTGTTTATAAACTTGATAAAGACCAATGGAAAAAACAACAGGAAGAATGGAAACAGAACCAGGAAGAATGGAAAGAACATCAGAAAGAGTGGAAAAAGAACTGGGAAGAAAATGCTGAAAACTGGAAAAGCAACTGGCAGGAACAGCAACCACCACAAATGGAAGCCGAACGGGAACGCATGCGCAGCGAAGGAGACAGAATGAGAGAAGAAGGCGATCGAATGAGGGTAGAAGGTAAGCGTATAAGAGAGCAGAGCGAGTTAAATAATGACCCGAATGCTTTTAGTGGTGCCCTCGCCGATGGATTACGAAGGGAAGCTCTTGGAAGTAATGGGGTTTACGGATTTCTTGCGCCCCGTATGAATATGACAGATGAACTCATCGGTGAAGGCCTCGTTCAACC
>JBATMM010000176.1:0-18790 GCA_049289835.1 Saprospiraceae bacterium
CACCAATACGATGAAAGGCATGAACCTGTGTCCTTTCAAAGGATTGAGTTGTCGATTGACAAATTTTTCATTGTATTCTTTCAGATTACGTGCATGTGCTTTTTTCAGCAAATCATACCGGTCATCCATTTCGATACACAATGAATTGAGTGTATAGATTACTTTTTTGGTTTCAGTGACAATAGGTTCTTTCTGATCCGGCAGGAATGCAAGGAAGTGATGAGCCAATTTAGCATAAGGAAAAAGCTCCACTTTCTTCGGATCGATCAATACAAGTTTAAGTTGTGACGGATGTTTTCGATAGAGGAGAGACATCAGCACGGTATTGATCCCTACCGATTTTCCCTGGCCTGTTGCACCGGCGATCAGGAGGTGTGGCATTTTTGTAAGGTCTGCAACAAACACTTCGTTTGAGATTGTTTTCCCCAGAGCGATGGGGAGATCCATTTTCCCAGTGATAAATTTATCTGATGCCAGAACTTCCTTAAGTGATACTATTTGTTTTCGCTTATTCGGTACTTCAATACCTATAGTTCCTTTACCCGGTATCGGTGCTATGATACGAATACCTAATGCAGATAAACTTAAAGCAATATCGTCTTCAAGATTTTTAATTTTTGAAATACGTATGCCCGGTTTTGGTATGATTTCATACAATGTCACCGTAGGGCCGATGGTCGCACGGATCTTTGTGATCTCGATTTTATAGTTTAAAAGAGTTTCAATAATCTGATCCTTGTTAGCTTCTACCTCAGCACGATCGATCTGAATTTTCTCATCAGGATACTCAAGCAATAATTCTAGTTCAGGTGGTTTGTAAGAAGAGAGATCAAGGGTAGGGTCATAAGGCTCACTGTGTTCGTCATTCTCCTGATCCATCAGGAAAACTTTATCCTGAACTCCACTAAACGTAGGAGGTATATGTGCTTCAGAAAAAGAATCAGCTATATCAGCCGCATTTGACAAACCTTCGATTTCAAGTGTGGGTTTGATTTTATCAGGGGCAATATAATCAGTTGATAGATCTGTCATTTCCAATTCAAGTGCCTCCAGATCATCAATGTCTTTTAATGAATCTATTTTCGGATTCCTGATGTCATTTTCTTTCATGAACTTGGTGAGAAAGCCAGGTTGAAGAATTTCATCATCAGCATCTCCATCTGCTTCAGATTCCGTATTGGATTCAGGATTTGCAATTCCTTCTTTTTTCTTTTTGAAAAAATCCAAACCTAATTCAGACAAGCTTAATTTCCAGGAAGGAACTTTGATATCAGGCATGGCTAAAAACTCTCCTTTCCATGTGAGTGATGGATTAAACTGGATGATGAATGTAATAGCCAGGACAAATAAGAGTGAAAGCGCGACACCGATATTTCCCATGAATTTTGATAACCAGTCGGTCGTGCTGTCTCCAAATGCTCCTCCCCACGGAAAATTGGCAGATGAGAAAATGAAAGAAAAAAGCATTGAACAATAAACCATGGCAAGGATTGACTTTCCGGCTCTGGCATACCATGTTGTCATTGTAGCACTTACCATCTGGCGAAGACCAAGACCAATTAAAAGTATGGGTAGGACAAGGGAAGTGAATCCAAAGCCCCAGTAAATCAAGCCGTTTCCTACGACTGCACCTAACCGGCCAAGCCAGTTAGCCAGGATTAGGTCTCCTTCTCCCAACGCACTAAAGGGATTGTTGAGGATCTTATCCTGATCGATTTTCCAGGTGAACAGGTAGGATACACCTGAGACAAGGACAAAAATGCCTATCAGGACGAAGGTGGCTCCGACTAGTTTTGGAAGTCGTTTGTCTTTTAATAAAGACGGCTTTGCGCTTCCTTTTTTCGATTTCGTCCGCGCAGTTGCGCCGGGTTTTTTACTCTTTGGTACAAATATTGACATAGCAATGGGCGTATTGCTGCCTTGGGATGGCGCTCAAATATAGTACTATCTGCACTAATATAGATAGATATACATGATTTTTTTATTTAATATGTTATTTGGGCCAATTAGAAATGCAGGTTTTAAAACTAAATTGACAAAAGGAATACCGTTTAACCCTCTGATTCAAACAAAAAGGCCAAAATAATTACCTTCGGCCACCCTTATAAATCAATCAATTACAAATCTTATGGATAAAATTTTCATTGCAGGAGCAGGAGGCATTGGACGGGCTGCGGCACTATTAATTCTGGATGCTCAAAACTGGGATTGTGAAGTTGTCATAGGTGATGCCTCACAAGACCAGCTGGATGAAGCCAAATCCTGGATCGAAAAAGGCCTGAGTAAAAAAGGAAGGCTTGGGACTTTCCTGATTTCTTCAATTGATCACCTTGAAGCATTTGAGGGTATCCTTAGTGATTGTGATGTCCTGCTTGATTGTCTCCCCGGAAAATTTGGACCTGCCCTGGCTCGCCTTTGTATTGAATATGGCCTTCACTACGCTAATCTTACAGAATATGTAAAGGAAACTGCTGAAATCACAGAAATGGCTGCTGATGCAGAAACAGGTTTTATTCTACAGACTGGTTTGGCACCGGGTTACATC
This sequence comes from Saprospiraceae bacterium, assembly GCA_049289835.1. Lineage (GTDB taxonomy): Bacteria > Bacteroidota > Bacteroidia > Chitinophagales > Saprospiraceae > Opimibacter. The sequence goes on from JBATMM010000176.1 coordinate 2,546, forward strand.
AATAGCGTAGCCTTGCATCTTATGGATTCATTTAAGAAAAAATATGGTACTGAAAAACTTGAACGTCTCGTCATGCGGGTAGGAGCATTGACGCAGTACACTGAATCTCCCCATTATTATGGTTTTACATGGAGCACAATAGGTGTTGCTACAGAATACATCAAGCCATCAGAAGCCGTGCGGGATCATCAGATCGTCAGTCTTCCTTCATTATCGGAGCGTGAAACATTAATTATCAACGGCAGGCGTTATGAGGCTGATCTCACCAGCGGAGGTGCTGCAGATTTACCCAACGTATTAAAAGATGAAATCCGAAATATTGACTATAAAACGATCAGGTATCCGGGGCATTATGACTGGATACAATCCTGGTTGAAAAATGATACTAACCCGGATTCGAAAATCGAACGTCTTGAAAAATTTCTGATCGATAATGTACCACATGTTGAAGATGATGTCATCGTCATCTACGCATCCGTCACTGGATATGATCAGACAGGTCATCTTCGATCGATTCAGCATGCACAGCATATTTATCCGATGATGTTTGGATCCATTACGATGAGAGCGATACAGATCTGTACTGCAGCTCCGCTGGTGGAATGTGCGCGGTTACTATTGACAGGAGAATACCAGGGCGTAATCCATCAAAGTGATATCTATCCATCAGCTATACTGGATGGTGTGATCGTTAAGCAGGCCTATCATTCAGAATTAACGGAGTAATTTTATTTCTCACTGTGTTTCAGGTCTTGTAACATGATATGCGTGTTCATGTCTGACCATTTTTCGGCGATGATCAACAGGATGGCGGCAAACCATAATGGTATTATAGAACCTGACCATGCTTTATGACTGTATCCAAATAATTCGTATAGTAGCCCAATCGTCAGCAGGATAATCATAACTATTCTTATGATTTTATTTCTGTCTCCATTTTGTTTTCTTTCCTGTTGATATGTTTCAAATGTGCTGATGATTTCGGACGGGTTTCTGTTAAATATTTTAAACAGGCTGTTCCTTCTTTGATAAAGTGCAAGGGCATGAATAACCAGGAAAAAAGTCAATATCCTGATGACCTGAAGAATAATCAGACTACCCTTGTGAAATAATAAATTCAAGCCAATGAAAATGATTGCCAGGATGGAGACAATCACCAAATGAGTATTTATTTTTTTTCGGAATGCAGAGATTAGTTCAATAGGCATCAATCGTTTTCTTAAATAACCTGTGTCGGATATTCTTTTTTAAATTCATATTTGATGACATCCAATGAGGTTACTATCCCTTTTAATTCACCATCTTTTACGATAGGCACCGCATGAAAAAGATTTTCAAGGAATAGCTCCGCTGCTGACCCAATTTTGTCTTCAGGTTCCAACGTTGCTATATGTGTCGTCATCACGTCTTTGATATAGATCTTTTCATAATCCTTATTTGGTCCGACGACCTTAAAGAGGTCATAGGTGGTCAGGATTCCAACTAATCTGGATCCGTCAACAATCGGAAGGTGATGGATTTTATTTTTAAGGAATAGGCTACGAGCTACGGAAAGGGTATCGTTTCCTGCCGCTGTGATCACGTTCCGTGACATAATCAGCGATACGGGTTCATTCATCATTTCTTTTTAGTGTTTAAATTCTTCCAAAAGATAATAAATTTTTTCCTTATTTGGTTTAGCAAGGACTAATTTTCTTTTTAGAATGATCCTCACTGAATTCGGGTGGCTATTCAGCTTTCGAACTTTTTGCAAGGATAAACATTTATTTTGATTTCATATTTCCGGATACTTCCCCGAACTTGGCTTTAACCTTTTGCATCCCCTTCTCCTTTGCCTTCATCCTTATACTTTACCTTCACCAGCCAGATGAAATTGCACCTACTGGAAGAACTGATTAGTGATTTTGTATCAGCCCAATTGAAAAAGAATGCCGTTGATTGGTATTATCCACATGCTTTGGTTGGTCATTTTCATGCAACTTGGAGGCCACCGGACATAAATTCTTTGTTGGTCACTTACGATCAATGCCTGAAAAGTGACTACAGCCAACGTTGGTGGAAAAGGGATAATTACCGCCCAAAAGAAATTATGTTAACACTTATTGAAACTGATCCCGAATTAGCATCAATTGCGTGGAAAGATCTGGCTAATGATTCCGCTTCACTTGATGGAAGGCTATACAGATTCAATTATTATTGCGATGAATTGCTTCAGCTCTACCGTCACCATAAGCCGCTTTCGGTTGAAACATATCACCATCAGGATGCTGCTATTGTCAGTCTTTATCTGGCAGGGTTATTTCCTGCTAAATATTCACTTTATCCGGGGCTGGATGTGTTCAGATTTTTTTGTAAAACAGTGGGTAGTCCGAATATTCCGGTCATTGATGATCTTGTCCGATATGAAAAAGTGGCTACAATAGTTTTTACATTTCTTCAACGAAATGTAAATTTTGAAAAACTATCCGAACAGCGTGAAGCTGATGGTCATCAGGTGTCATTCATCCCGTTCCAACTGAGCTATGAGCTAATGGTCTTTGTGGGAGAAAAAAATAAAACAACGTCAGGATGATATTTGATCTTGTCGTCATCGGTGGAGGTGCAGGGGGATTCTTTGGGGCCATACGTGTCGCTGAATTATTCCCCGGTGCAAAAATATGTATTCTCGAAGCTGCACGAAAACCATTGTCCAAAGTTGAAATTTCAGGAGGTGGACGATGCAATGTAACACATGCATGTTTTGATCCGGAGGAGCTTACATCCTACTATCCGCGTGGCCAAAAAGAAATGCTCGGACCCTTCTCAAGATTTCAGCCAAAGGATATGATCGAATGGTTGCAATCCAAGGGAGTAAAATTGAAACAGGAAAATGATGGTCGGATGTTTCCTGTCACTGATAAGTCTTCCACCATCATAGATTGCTTTACAAGATCAATCGAAAGATCAGGGATAAAACTATTGACATCAACAAGGGCTTCAGATTGGGTGTTCGATGAAAAAACTGCATCATGGAATGTTACTTTGTTTGATGGAAAAAAATTGAATTCAAAATTTTTACTGATAGCCAGCGGTAGTGATCAACGCAGCTGGGATTTACTAAAGAATATAGGCCATGCTATCATCTCACCGGTTCCTTCTCTCTTTACATTTAACATCCGGGACAATAACCTTATCGCACTTCAGGGTATAAGTAAAAGTGATGTTAAAGTTTCTATTCCTGCCTTTAAATTGGAAACGTCAGGACCACTCCTGATTACACACTGGGGAGTCAGTGGTCCGGCCATTTTGAAATTGTCAGCATGGGGCGCGAGGGATTTATATCATTGCGGATATGTATTTGATTTGGTTATCAACTGGCGTGGAGTAGAAGATCGGGATCAGTTCAGGAAATGGCTTCAATCCACTATAAAAATAAATACCCGTCGCAAAGTAAATAACCTGGTCGTGCAGGATATTCCCGCCCGGCTCTGGAAATATTTTTGTACCAGAGCTGAGATCCCTGATGAAACGAATTGTTCGGAGATGGGTAATAAGCATCTTGACCGGCTAGCTGATGTTCTTTGTCGTGATACGTATCGAGTCACCGGAAAGAGTACATACAAAGATGAATTTGTCACTGCCGGTGGTGTTGATTTGAAAGATGTCGATATGAAAAGTTTCCAGAGTAAAATACGCCCTCAATTATTTTTAGTAGGAGAGGTGCTCAATATTGATGCTCTTACGGGAGGCTTTAATTTTCAAGCCGCATGGACAGGCGCAGAACTAGCCGCAAGAAAAATGTCCGAGCTACTAACGTCAAATTAAAAAATTCGTTTTCAGTATTTTAGCAACCACAATTTTTCACTGCCGTCCACTGACCACTGAACACTCCTGCTGCCACTACTACTACAACTATTCAACACTGAATACTGATTACTGAATACTGATTACTTTTTTCATCCGCCCCCTGCGTTATCTGTATTATAATATCCGTATCCTTTATCCTTTCTTTTCCAGATACCGGCCCCTCGCATAGTCCAGTTTGAACCGTTGTATTCAAATAGCCCAACACCGTTAGTGGCAAGGGTAGTGGCGTCAAGAAAATGAGGTGGGGTAGAAGTAACTTTTGGATTAGGTATATCAACAAAATACAGCACGGATGGACTGCCATTGCAAATTTTCAGACTGGCATTTTCAAGATCCACCCAGCATTTGAATTCACCGGGAATCAAACCGGTGACGTAATAAATTTTCTGACCGCTTTTAGGACTGGCGATTAGTTTGAGATTGATATCACAAATTTTGGGTTTGAGTGGTATGATGACTTCAGGTTCCTTTGGTCTTGAAGGTTCGATACGAGGAGGTATAGGGATGGCAGAGGGCTGATGAGTAAGTGTCTGCTTTGACATCGAATCCGACATTGGATTTACGATTTCCGTTGAAGGTTTTACTTCTTTGACGACTTCTGCTTGTTTTTCTTTTTTTGTACCGCAGGAAAGCAATATGGCCATAGCGGCACAAAAGATAATCGTGTATAAACTGGTTTGATAGAGAACGGTCCTGTGATGCATATCTTTTTGAAGATTTGTTGCGAAGTAAAGGTATTAATCGTCAAAACTATGGCAAACCTTCGCTTTGAGAATAGATTTTCTATATTTGCCCCTCCTAAAGTAGGACAGTCATTGACTGAAATTGTTTTTGATCGGAGGATTCGACCTAAACACTTGATTCTTAAGGTGTAAAAATTTTGAGGTGAGGTGGGTGAGTGGCTTAAACCAACGGTTTGCTAAACCGTCGTACGTGGAAACATGTACCGAGAGTTCGAATCTCTCCCTCACCGCTGAAGATTTTTCGGGATGTAGCGCAGTCCGGTAGCGCACCTGTTTTGGGAACAGGGGGTCCCAGGTTCAAATCCTGGTATCCCGACTGAAGAGAGTCAGAGATGACTCTCTTTTTTATTTAGGGATACTTTGTAGCGTTAGCGGATGGCGCCAGGGTCCCTGGATCATATCCTGTTATGTTACGATTAATCCAATTGACTCTTTACAAATTCAATCAACGCGTCACCATTCAGGTTCTTTGCGATTATTTTTCCTCCTCCGTCAAGTATAAAATTGGCTGGAATAGTGGAAATACGTAAAGCTTCGAGAAAAGGAGTAGCATCCCCGGTTAAATGTGATGAATGGCTCCAACTTGCTCCGTCTTTCAGGACGGCCGATTTCCATGATGAGGCATTGTTGTCTATTGAATATCCAATGATTTGAAGGCCTTTGGCTTTGTATGCCGACCACAAAGGAGTCAATACCATTCGGTTTTCTTTTCTGCACGGAGCACACCACGACGCCCATATATCAACAATAGTAAGACGTTGCCCAAGTAATTTACTCAACATCACCGTATCACCGGTTATAAGAGGTAATGCAAATTCAGGCATCAGATCTCCAACCATAACCGGCAGGATATTTTTATCGGCCACATGACATAACTGAACGGTAAACAGATTCTCCGGCTTATCCCGCTGCCATTTCTGACATTGACCTTTGATGAATTCAGGTACACGCTCAAAATCACCGTTGAGACTTATCCATCGTATTGCGACCATTGCGGCTTCAATATTCGTTGTAGTATCAGCAAACCACATCAATGCATTAATATAGGTCCGGTACAAATTTTCTTTTTCTATCAGCATTGAATCAGCTTGTATTTCTTTTACATCCTCTGCTAAATATTTTTGGAATGCATTTAAACGGATATCACGAAGGGAAATCAACATACTATTGTCATTTGTTGTATTACTAAATACAAATGACTTTTGAAAAGCGGAAATGTCCGCTTTTATGATTACCGGATTTCCTTTTGATAAAATAAAAGGCATGTAGTTTGCTTCAGAAGGTATTGTATCTGCTAATTGATTTGGATATCGGTTACTGGATTTTTGGACAACGAGTTGAAGAAGTAATTTTTCCTGAATGGCCGGAAGATTTTGAAACGCGAAATTGCCATCTGCATCAATATCCGCTGAGTCAATAACTTGCCCAAGAAAGTTGGCTGCAATTTCAGAGAAATTACGTGGGTGTATCAGGTAGACTTCAGCTTTCCATGCGGGATGTAGGGTAATCTGACCTGCGATTTGGGCTTGAGGTTGAGCTTTGCATCCCTGAATAGTAAAGGAAACAGAAGCTAAGATCAGATTGAGAATTGTGAAAATAACTTTCATCAATTAGTTTTTATAGGCGCTCACTCACCAGATCGTATGCCAAAAGTACGTATACAAGCATTCGGAGAGGTAATTGAACAATCCTAAAATTGAAGTGGAAGTCATCAGCTTCTCATTTTCTGACCAGAATCGGTCTGCCTTCATAGGCATAAAATAAAAGGTCATGAGATGTCACTATGCCTACTAATTCACCATCATCTACTACCGGCAATGCATGAAAGGAATTGACCAGGAAGATATCAGCTGCCAGTCCGACAGTGTCTGAAGATTCTATTTGCAATGGGTCCTTAGACATTATATCAGAAGCCCTCATTGTATTGAAGAGATCTTTTACACCGATAGTGCCGGACCAGGTATAACACAACATATGCTGCACCTTAAGATAATCACTTTTTGAAATGATGCCTTTGACTTTGCCACCTTTCACGACAAGAAGGTGGTGGAATGAATTATTTTCAAATAGTTGATGTATTTGGTCGATGGGTGTATCCGGCAAGACGACAACCGGGTCCGGTGTCATGATTTGAGAGACAGGCAATTCTTTGTTCATGGCTTTAATTTTGAGTATTTCAGGGACTTCATACCGAGTCCGGTTTTTATATGGATTCAGTTTTTAAAGTCATTAGTAACAAAGTTGTTGACTTACCAGATAGAGGATTATGACGACAGTCAAAACAGGAGATGATATTAATCATGGGATATACAATTTTTAAAAATAACATTTAGGAGGACGAACTGTTTGTGTTGAATCACGAGGTGGATATGTCACTTCTTCTGGTTAAATCTCCTATTTTCGTCCCTCACTTTTATTCAATTGAAAAAATTCCTCCTTATCACATATTATTGGCCACCATCTGGAGGGGCAGGAGTAATGCGTTGGGCTAAAATGACGAAATACATCTCCGAATTTGGTTGGCAACCCATCGTATACACACCATCAGATAATGAAGTCGCAGTGCATGATGAAAGCTTATTGAAAGAAATATCACCTGATCTGGAAATCATCAAAACTCCAATTTGGGAACCATACGATATTTACAAAACATTCCTTGGCCGAAAGAAAAAAGAGAAACTTTATTCTGGCTTTATCAATGAAAAGAAAAAGGAATCGTTTGCTCAGAAAATGTCTGTCTTTATCCGGGGCAATTTTTTTATTCCGGACGCACGGATGTTTTGGATAAAGCCATCAATCAAATATTTAAAAAAATATCTGCGTGATCATCCTGTCGACGCTATTATTTCCACCGGGCCTCCGCATAGTATGCACATGATCGCTGATGCACTGCACAAGTCGACAGGTATTCCGTGGATAGCAGATTTCAGGGATCCCTGGACCAATATTGATTTTTATAAAGATCTGCGCCTCACCAAATGGGGTGATGCACGTCATCACCGGCTGGAAAAAAAGATTCTCACAAATGCCTCAAAGGTTGTAGCCGTTACGTGGAGAATGGGAGATGAATTCAAAGCACTATCCTCACGGGATGATATCGTAGTGATCCTCAATGGTTTTGATGATGCAGATTACAAGATTGCCGATGAAGCTATACTTGATCAGGAATTTACGATTGTACATGTTGGCTCGATGAATAAAGATCGTAATCCTGAGGTGTTGTGGAAAGCAATTCAACAAGCCATTTTTTTATCAGATCAACTGCAAGAAAAAATAAAAATAAAATTGATCGGCCCCGCAGATTTTTCTGTTCGTGAATCCATCGAAAAATTTGGTTTGAAAAAGTACACTTCTTTCATCGAATTTGTGCCTCACGCAGAAGCTGTAAAAATTCAACAACAGGCACAGCTTCTACTTTTGCTCATCAATGATGCCCCAAGTTCTCTCTCCATTATTCCTGGCAAGCTGTATGAATATTTAGGATCAGGTCGCCCTATTTTATCCATTGGTCCTGCGGAGAGTGATTCAGCCAAAGTGATTGAAATGGCTAAGGGAGGAGTGGTGCACGATTATGATGATCTGGAAGGAATTAAAAAAAGAATACTTGAGTATTTCACCCTTTATCAATCAGGCCAATTAGTTGGAAGTTCAGAGGGTACCGGGAAATTTACCCGCAAAGAAAGAGCGCGTGATTTTGCAGGACTTCTAGATAAAATCATATAAAAAAAAAGATGTCCGTAGTTTCAAACTACGGACATCTTTTTTTTTACCGAAACTGTCGGCAAGATTTACTGACTTACAGGCTGACGAAGTTTTTTCTCAATATCCTTCACCGTCCTTTTGAATTCAGCATTTGTATCCATCATATCATTGACAGCACGAACGCTATAGATCACCGTACTGTGATCACGACCACCGAAACTATCGCCGATAGACTTGAGTGAATGATTCGTAATGTTTTTAGCAAAATACATCGATAGCTGGCGGGCCAATACAATATTGCGTTTTCGTGTCTGTGATTTTAATTTATCAATGGGCACTTCATAATGATCAGCCACACATTTCTTGATATGATCCAATGTTATGGTTGTACCTGTATTGAGTACGACATTATAAATCACCCGCTGAGCAAGTTCAATATCAATTTCTTTTTTGGTCAGTGAAGCATGAGCAATCAATGAAATGATCACACCTTCAAGTTCACGGATGTTGTGGCGGATGTTGTCACAAATGTAATGTTTCACTTCTGGTGAAAAAACGATCTGGCTGATGCTTGATTTATGTTCAAGAATGGCCATCATCGTTTCATAATCCGGTGCCTGAAGATCGGCTGACAAACCCCATTTAAAACGGCTGATGAGACGCTCTTCCATCCCCTGCAGATCTTTAGGCGCGCGATCGGAAGTGATCACGATCTGATTTCCACTTTGATGCAGTTGATTGAAGATGTGAAAGAAAATTTCCTGCGTCTTTGTTTTTCCTGCCAGAAACTGGATGTCATCAATAATCAGCAGGTTGACTAACTGGTAAAAATTAGTGAAGTCACTGACAGCATTATTTTTAATAGCTTCAATGATCTGGTTTGTAAACTTCTCGGAGCTGACGTACAATACGGTCTTGTCATCTCTCTGCTTGACCACGGAATTGCCTATCGCTTGTGCGAGATGAGTTTTGCCTAAACCAACATCACCAAAAATGAAAAGAGGATTAAATGCTGTGCCTCCGGGGTTATTCGCAATGGCTTCAGCAGCAGAACAAGCAAGCCTATTACAATCACCCACGATCAGATTATCAAAAGTGTAAGTGGTGTTGAGTTGAGGATCAATTTTGAGTCGCTTGATACCCGGGATGACAAAAGGATTTCGAATATCGAGTTCTTCTTCTGAGGCTGGGGTAGTGGAAACAGGTTTTTGCCGTTTTCCATTTTTTTGCCATGGATCGTCTTTTACATAATTGTATTCGAGATTAGCTTTTGGGCCAAGTGTCTGGCGAATTGATTTTCGAAGCACAGGTAAATAATGCTCTTCAAGCCATTCGAAGAAGAAACGATTTGGAACCTGAAGAGTAAGCGTATTTTCATGCAAACGTATCGGCCTGATAGGTTCGAACCATGTCTTAAAACTTTGTTCGCTTATCTCTTCACGAATCACGCTGAGACACCCATTCCATACCGCATTGCAGTCATGCATCATTATTGATTCTACTAAACAGGTTATTGAATAATCCCAAAAGCGTTATCGCTATGCTGCTCCGGGTGGAGTCTTTTAGTAAGATACGCTTTGCTTTGCACGATTTGTTCTTTGTTCACTCAGGTTTGGGATTGGACAAAGATCAAAAAAAAATTGAATGATGTACGGAGTGATTTGCTTTTTTAACCAAATCCTGATTTTTATTTACAAAAGAAAGCAGATCAACCGTTTATATATCTTGATTTTGATCTTCAGTAATTGATTGACTGTCAACCATTGCTAGATTTCTTAATCTGTTTATTACAAGAAATCATTTTTTGTTTGTGATCCAGATGCCATCACAAGTGATGCACTTATTACGTTTGTTTCGTTCAAAAGTGACATCGATTTTTCCAAGACGCATTCCGGCCCATCCTACCTGGTTGATAATGACGGAGTGACCTTGTACATTCCGATAGATGTCAGGAGCATCCATGAAGGTATGCGTATGGCCTCCTAATATGAGATCAATGGATTTACTTTCTTTCGCAAGATGGATATCACTCACTTTATCATTGTCATATCGATACCCCAGGTGCGAAAGACAAATGACAAGATCACATTTCTCATCATGTTTGAGAATGTCAGCTTGTTCACTTGCATTTTTTATCGGATCAAGATATTTAGTATTTGCATATAGCTTTTGAGGTACCAATCCATCCAGTTCAATACCGACACCCGTCAATCCTATTTTAATATTTCCTTTTTGTATGATATGCCTTTTTACATATTTATCATGCATGACCGTATCGCTGAAATCATAATTGGCATTGATCATTGGAAAATTTCCATGCTCCCGCATTTGCTTTTCAAAATTTTCAATTCCACTGTCGAAATCATGATTTCCCATCGTGGTAGCTTCATATCCCATCTGGGTCATGAGCTTGATATCGAGCTCGCCTAAGAAAAAATTAAAATATGGTGTTCCCTGGAAAATATCTCCGGAATCTACCAGCAATACATTTTCATTTTCTTTCCTGATTTTCTCAATGACTGCCGCCCTTCTTGCTGCACCACCAAGCCCTGCATTCTTCGAACCATCCTCAGGGAAAGGCTCCACACGACTATGGACGTCATTCGTATGCAGGATGACAAGTTTTGACATTTCTTCATCAGATAGATTGGCTGCATTCAACCAGCCCGGTATCATTAATGTTGCGCCTGCAACAGTTGTCCTGTTTAAAAAATCTCTCCTGGTCCACATGATTTTCTTTTTTTAATGGTTGATGATTCTGCCTTCCACAAATGATGTAATGCCCTTATTCTCAGCTTTATGTCTGAGCGCATCTTCTATGAGCATATCTCTAAGGATTTTACCGGTCTGTACACGAGTCAGTGGGATCAGGAATTTCATATCATCTCCACCATTGGCGACATAATCAAGCGTAGCCACTTTGTAAATCCTGTTTGTATCAATGGGTTGATTAAGCACCAGACAACTTGTAAGCATTTTATTACTCATTTCCATTTTTATACCTCTACTCACCGGCCATCCCACGGCTGATGCTATTTTTTGAAATAATGTGTCCAGTATTTTACCAGGAATATCAACCACCACGATCATATTATCAAAGGGGCTTAATTCAAAAATTTCGCCTCTTGTCAAAGGCCCTGCTGTGATTGACTGCACTCGCAATCCACCATAATTTACAACGCCAATATCAGCACTGTATCCATCTCTTTTCACACCATCAAGCATTACATCTGCGACCCAGTTGCCGAGACTTGATTCAATCCTTTGTTTATATAGGTCATTTACCACATCGCCTATTACTTCATTCATTACGGTATCGAGTTGCACCTTATAAGGGGCGATCATGTTAGTCACTGTCTCATCAGAAACCATCGATGAATCAGACTTCATGATCTGGTAGGTGACATCAGTGTGACTGATGTGCTGTATGCTCTTACAACTGCTGAGCAGAATTACAAAGAGAAAAAATCCGAAGTATTTCTTTATAACCATAATGAAGTTTCTGTTTTGATGGCTTTAATTCCTATTCGTGATGGAATGTTCGTTTCATTAGATGTCAGGTTGATAAGTTTTGTAGCATATTCTTCTGCAGATGCCTGGGAAGAGAGCCCGTCGGAGGCCTCAATAATAAGATCCATTGTTTTAGCTTTCACAGCCAGAAGTACCTGCCACAATTCTTCCGTGACATAAAGTTGTTGAGTAAGGTTATGTTCAAATTCCTGCTGAACGGCAAGGAGCAAAGCTGATTTCAATTCACTGGCAGATGTACCGGAAGCTTTCAATCTTAAAATGAGGTCAGCTATGTTGATTCGTTCGCAAAGTAAAATCAATCGTTCATAGGCCTGAAGTTTGAGAGGTAAAGTCACTTTATCATTCAACTTTCTGCTTCCAAGCAAATTCATTTTAGTTTGTTGCTGATTGTATTGATTCATTGTATAATACACGGCCAGAAACACCATAAGAGAAGGTAAAGTAAACCCCAAAATCATTTCCCATGTCATGCGGTAAATGTAATAAATACATGTCGGGAATTGGAAATTGACCGTGGGTATTAGTATAAATGATTAAACTTTAAAATACGCTTACTCCTCTTACCCCTCTCACTTCTCGGTTGCTGAGCTGTAGCACCAGGATGTGTATAGCTAGTCGAAGCACACTCTCGGTTGCTGAGCTGAAGCACAAGGATGAGTTTGGCAGGTCGAAGCACACTTTTCCCCAGGCTACAGAACTAACCATCTTCCACAGGTGTTTCCCTGATTTGTAAACCGAACGTTATCTTTGCATCAGAAATGAATCAAATGACTGAAACCGCAACGGCCTCACCGGTAAAACTGACAGAAGGTGCCATCGAACAACTTAAGCGTATTCGCGATGATCAGGGAGTCCCCGCAGATTATGCTTTACGTGTTGGCGTGAAGGGTGGGGGATGTTCCGGATTTTCCTATCTCCTCGGATTTGATGAGGTGAAAGAACGTGATACGATCTATGAGTCTGAAGGCATCAGGATAGTGATGGATAAAGCCCACGCATTATACCTGTTAGGTATGGAGATTGATTGGCTGGAAGGACTCAACAATCGTGGATTTATTTTCAATAATCCCAATGCCAAAGAAACCTGTGGCTGCGGCACTTCTTTCTCTGCCTGATTTGTCAGATTTTTTATCCCGTTAGTAGATATTAATGTCTATTTCCTTAGCCTGCCGAGGTATCTTTGCCTCAATCAAATCTTAACTAACATGCGTTACTTTTTAGCACTTTTTATTGGCACCATAATGTTGTCTAGCCCTATGGCTGCCCAGATGAACAAACTCCAATTTGTAGAATACGATCTGCCAAACGGGCTCCATGTCATCCTTTATCAGGATAAAACCACTCCGATTGTCGCCGTTTCCGTGATGTATCATGTCGGATCAAAAAATGAAAATCCTGAACGTACAGGATTTGCCCATTTTTTCGAACACCTTATGTTTGAAGGAAGTGATAATATCGGTCGTGGAGAATATGATAAATATGTACAGAATGCGGGAGGAAATCTCAATGCAAATACAACTTTCGACCGTACCTATTATTATGAAATTCTTCCAAGCAACCAATTGGATTTAGGCCTTTGGCTGGAATCTGAACGCATGATGCATGCCCGTGTTGATGAGAAAGGAATTGAAACGCAACGTCAGGTTGTGAAAGAAGAACGTCGTCAACGTATTGACAATCAGCCATACGGTTCTATTCTGGAGGAGACGTTCAAGCGTGCTTATCATGTCCACCCATACAAATGGCCGGTCATCGGATCAATGGCTCATCTTGAAGCAGCTGAAGAAAAAGATTACAAACAGTTCTACAAAGATTTCTATGTGCCTAATAATGCTGTTTTATCCATAGCTGGTGATATAGATATAGAAGCAGCTAAAGTTGGAATTGAAAAATATTTTTCAGGAATCCCAAAATCAGCCCAACCTGTTTATCGCCCACGAGTTGTTGAACCCCCTCTCAATAGTGAAATAAGAGACACAGTTTGGGATAATATACAACTACCTGCTGTTATTCAGGCTTACCGCATTCCGGCTCAGGGGACAAAAGATTATTATGCGGTGGACATGGTATCAAGAATATTGTCAAATGGTGAAAGTTCAAGGTTATATAAGGCTCTTGTAGATGAGCAACAAAAAGCATTGTTCGTTGGGAATTTTCCATTAGCACTTGAAGATCCGGGTGTTTCACTGACTTTTGGTATCACCAATATGGGTGTGGATGTCACTGGCCTTGAGAATGCTATTGACGAACAAATAGCTAAAGTTCAGAATGAACTGATTACAGAAAAGGAATTCCAGAAATTGCGCAACCAGATTGAATCAGAATATGTGACGAACAACAGCCGTGATGCCGGAATTGCAGAAAGTCTAGCTACCTATTATATGTTTTTCGGAGATGCCAATCTAATCAACAATGAAATCGATCGATATCTTGCAGTAACACGTGAAGATATCATGGCTGCAGCCAAAAAATATCTAGTAAAATCAAATCGGGTGACTCTTCATTATTTGCCAAAATCGCAGGAAAATAAATCCTGATTTCATTACTCTACTTTCCAACCATAAATAAAATATAAAATGAATTATATAAAATCACTCATCTTACTTATGGTCATCGCGATGGCCTCTTGTGCGCCGAAAATGGCCAAGGAGACTGCCTCAGGTGACAATACCGGATTAAAAGATTTCCGTGCGATGGCTCCAAAACCCGGACCTGCACGCCAGATTGAAATCGGTAAATCAACACAATACACATTGGCAAACGGACTGAAAGTAATCGTTGTCGAAAATCATAAAATTCCTGAAATCTCGTATCAATTGACCATCGATATGGACAATATGCAGGAGAAGGAAAAAGCAGGGTTGTCTGATATTACAGGATCTTTATTGTCAACAGGTACAACGACAAAAGTTAAAGCAGATATTGATGAAGCAGTAGATTTTATCGGTGCCAGCATGGTCACAAATCCCAAGGGTGGATTCGCATCTTCACTTACAAAGCATACGGATAAAATATTGAGTTTGTTTTCCGATGTTATCCTCAATCCATCATTTCCACAGGCTGAATTTGATAAAATAAAAACACAAACACTGTCAGGTCTCCAGGCGAGCAAAGATGACCCTAATGCGATATCAGGCAACGTATCAAGCGCTTTAAATTTTGGCCCCAATCACCCTTTTGGAGAGATTACGAATGAAATCACGGTATCCAATATCAGTCTTGATGATACTAAGCAGTATTATAGAACATATTTTAAACCGGGTAATGCTTACCTCGTCATCGTCGGAGATATTACACCTGAAGTTGCAAAAGCAAAAGCCGAAAAATATTTCGGTTCATGGCCCGGAGGAAAAACACCGGTGTATACATATCCTTTTCCAAAAATTGTCGATAAAACCTCAGTCGCTTTTGTGGATAAATCGGGTGCTGTTCAATCCGTCATTAATGTCACCTATCCCGTCGATCTTAAACCGGGAAGTGCTGATGAGATACCGGCACGCGTCATGAATACTGTTCTTGGCAGCGGTTTCTCAGGAAGGTTATTCAAAAATTTGAGAGAGGATAAAGCCTATACCTATGGTGCATATTCCAACCTGAATTCTAATGAATTAGTCGGATCATTCTCTGCCAATGCAAGTGTAAGAAATAATGTTACAGATAGTGCTATAGTACAAACCTTACTCGAACTCAATAGATTAAAGAATGAACCTGTGACACAGAAAGAACTGGAATTAGCGAAGAGTTTTATTTCAGGTGCTTTTGCAAGGTCATTAGAGAATCCACAGACGGTAGCCAATTTTGCATTGAATACATTAATGTATGGATTACCTGCTGATTATTATCAAACCTACTTACAAAAACTTGCGGCAGTTACTATTGATGATGTTTCGAGAATGGCAAAGAAGTACATCGATCCAGATAAAGCCCGTATCGTTGTTGTTGGTAACAAAGATGAAGTGTACTCTAAACTCTCAGTCTTTGATAAAGAAGATGGAAAGGTTCAGCTCTATGATATTTACGCGAATCCGCGTAAAGATGAATCTGAAACGCCAATGTCAATCACAGCTACCGAGCTTGTTGACAAATACCTGATGGCTCTGGGTGGAAGGACTAAACTTGATGCTGTTTCATCACTTGACCAGACGTATTCAATGGAATTGATGGGTATGTCCATTACAGCACGCATAGTACAAAGTTCCGGTAAATTTCATATGTCAATGACTGCCCCTGGAATGAACCTTATGAAGCAGGTGTTTGATGGAGAAAAAGGACAAATGGAAAATATGGGACAGAAATCACCGGTTGAAGGTGAAGACCTCGCTTCTATGAAAGAACAGGCTGTTCTTTTTCCTGAAAGGTTCTTTGGTGAAACAGGATATAAGCTTGAACTTAAAGGACTAGAAGATGTCAATGGCAAACCTGC
>JBATMM010000177.1:0-7316 GCA_049289835.1 Saprospiraceae bacterium
GGTGCACAATTCTGGAATTTCTTTTTTCCGGCGCTCACAGGTATGGTTGGATTTTGGGCAACACTATCACTTAATATTCCGGACTTCACGCGCTATGCAAAAAGTCAGAAGGCACAGATCACAGGGCAGGCGATTGGATTGCCATCATCGATGACATTGTTTTCATTTATCGGCGTTGTGGTGACTTCTGCGACTTTTATTATTTATGGAGAAACGATCTGGGACCCTATTGTCCTGGCAGGAAAATTTGAAAGTAAATTATTAGTGACCATTGCTATGATTGCGGTGGCCATTTCCACATTGGCTACAAATATTGCAGCGAATATTGTCAGTCCTGCAAATGATTTTGCACATCTGGCGCCATCTAAAATTAATTTTCGCACCGGGGGATTTATCACCGGCATATTGGGGGTACTTATATTTCCATGGAAATTAATTGCAGATCCGACCGGATATATTTTTACCTGGTTGATCGCTTATTCAAGTCTTCTTGGACCGATAGGTGGAATTATGATTGCGGATTATTTTTTTATCCGCAGAAAAGAATTGGTGGCGGATGAATTGTATAACCCGGTTGGGATTTATTCCTACACAAAAGGATTTAATTATATCGCGTTGATTGCACTTTTAGCTGGTATTCTCCCCAATGCACCTGGATTTCTTGTGACGGTTCATTTAGTGGACACAGCTTATATCCCTTTATACATTTCTGCTTTGTATCACTATGCATGGTTTGTAGGTTTCGGTGTTTCATTTATTGTATATTTAATTTTAATGAAAAGAAAAGCAAATGGATAAATTTTTAGAAGCAGCCATTGCTGAAGCTAAACTGGGGCGGAAAGAAGGTGGCATTCCGATTGGATCTGTTTTAGTAAGGGAAGGAATCATCATCGGTCAAGGCCACAACAAACGTGTTCAGGATGGAGACCCGGTGACGCATGCGGAAATTGATTGTTTGCGTAATGCCGGAAGGGTTGGAAATTATAGAAATACAGTTCTTTATTCTACTTTGATGCCTTGTTACTTATGCGCAGGAGCAGTCGTCCAGTTTGGTATCAAAAAAGTTTATGCCGGCGAAGATGAAACCTTCAGTGGCGCAAAAGATTTCATGGAATCCCATGGTGTCGAAGTGATCAATCTTGAATCAGAAGAATGTAAAGAAATGATGCGTCAGTTTATTAAAGAAAATCCTGACCTGTGGTTTGAAGATATTGGGGAACTGTGACTTGCGTGAATCAAAAGTCCCCTGGTTGCTGAGCTGTAGCATAAGGATGTGTAAAGCAAGTCGAAGCATAGGGGATTTAGGGGCAAAACATCCGCATTTGTGGTATGAAGATATCGGGGAATTGTAAAAAGAGAGGGCAGAAGAGGCAGAAGGGGCGGAAAAAGCAGAAGAGGAAGAAGAGGCGGAAAGGGTAGAAAAGCAACTTGAGTTGAAATTTTCTATGTGGATACCTTTGTGATCTATGTGTCTATGTGGTTCATTTTTTTTGAACTTTTGTAGATTATCAAGTTAGTATTGGTCACTTACGAGATAGTGATATTGATCTTTATAAATCTTATCTTTTCCTTTTAAATGCTTCGACCTGCTCAACTCAGCCATGTGCTACAGCTCAGCAACCGTCCGCGTCCTCTTTTTTCGTTTTAAGAATACAAAATCCAAAATAGAAAATGTCTCTTCTTATAAAAAATGGCCGAATCATCACTTCATCCGAAGATTATCATGCAGATATTTTCATCGAAGGCGAAGAAATTTCTGCCATTGGCAAAAATCTGAATGTCACAGCAGATCAAATCATCGATGCCAATGGATTGATGATTTTTCCTGGCGGCATTGACCCACATGTGCATCTTGATATGCCTTTTATGGGAACGTATAGCAGTGACAATTATGAAACGGGTACATTGGCAGCGCTGCATGGCGGTACTACGATGGTCATTGATTTCGTATTGCAGACACAAGGAAAATCTCTTCATCATGCGCTCGAACAATGGCAATCGCGTTCGATTGGAAATTGTTACGGTGATTACTCCTTCCACATGGCGGTAACTGATTTTAATGAGGATACAAAGAATGAGATAATACAGATGGTGGAAGAAGAAGGCATCACCTCATTCAAAACCTTCATGGCCTACAAAGGTGCACTGATGATCGATGATCGGCAGATGGTGGGACTAATGCAGGAAGTAAAAAAATGTGGAGGAATGGTCACCGTTCATGCGACGAATGGCGACATGATTGATTTTCTCATCGCCAAACATAGAGCAGAAGGGAAACTTTCTCCTCTATATCATTATTTATCACAACCAGAAATCACCGAGGCTGAAGCAACAGGCCGTTTTGCAGATATGGCCAATTACACAGGTGTCACAGCTTATGTCGTACACATGACATGTGAAGGGGCACTGAATCATATCCGTGATATTGAGCGTCGCAACCAAAAGGTATATGCCGAGACGTGTATTCAATATCTCATCCTTGATGCATCGCTTTATGAAAGAGATTTCGAAGGTGCAAAATGGGTGATGAGTCCCCCTCTTCGTCAAAAGAAGGACCAGGAAACATTGTGGGCAGGGATCAACCAGGGTACTGTACAGGTTGTGGCTACAGATCATTGTCCATTTATGTGGGCACAAAAACTCATGGGGGAACATGATTTTTCAAAAATCCCAAATGGTCATCCTGCGATTGAAAACAGGATGGAATTATTATTCAGTGAAGGTGTTCAAAAAGGAAGAATAACTTTAAATAAATTTGTTGAAGTCACGTCTACAAATGCTGCTAAAATATTTGGTTTGTTTCCACGAAAAGGTTGCGTCGCAGTAGGAAGTGATGCGGACCTCATCCTCTTTGATCCGAATGCACAACATACTTTGTCTGTTAAAACTCATCACATGAATGTAGACTACTCCGCCTATGAAGGATGGAAATTGCAGGGGAAGTGTAAGGCTACAATTTTACGTGGGCAGGTGGCAGTTGATAATGGGGAGGTGAAGATTAATAAAGGTTATGGACAATTTATAAAGAGGAATAAAGTCACCGGTATCATCTGATTTTTTTGAACGCAGATTGTCATGATCATCATGATTGGTCATGATTATTTATTTATTTTGGGAGATTGCATTTTTTATTTGGTGAATTAAATGTCATTTATTATTTTTATTGTTCACCATTTAAAACCATTACCAGTGGAAAACAAATATCTACACGCTCAGACTACGTCTGTAATTCTAAGTGCATACTTTAAAGTATATAACACATTAGGCTACGGTTTCCTGGAGAAAGTTTATCAAAATGCTATGTGTATTGAATTTCGTAAGCGAGGGATTCCTTGTATCCCAAGTACCAATGTCTGCGTTTATTATGAAGGAGAGGAGGTTGGACATTATGTCACAGATATTATTGTGGATAATGTTGTAATTGTGGAATTAAAAGCAGCAGAAGGACTTCGAGAGGAACACGAAGCACAACTCACGAATTATCTTAAAGCCACGGATATAGAAGTGGGCCTGCTATTAAATTTTGGTAAGCATCCGGAATACAAAAGAAAAATATTTTCTAAAGAGTACAAGAATCATCGAAATGGTTGAAATCTTTGTTGATTTGAATTTAATCAGTGACAATCATGACAATCATGATAATCTGCGTTCCATTTTTTTTGTGATTCGCTCAATCTCCGTCCCTTTTTTTACCTTACTATTCTGAATCAATCAATATGCCAAGAATCATCAAATCAGGCCTTATCCAGATGTCCCTTCCAAAGACTGAAGGTGAAGGCACCATCCAGGAGATCGTAGACGCCATGGTGGATAAACATATCCCTTACATCGAAGATGCAGGGCGCCAGGGAGTGCAAATCCTATGTCTGCAGGAAATATTCAATACACCCTATTTCTGTCCGGGACAGGACAAGGACTGGTATGCAAGCGCTGAAAATGTTCCCGGTCCGACGGTAGAGATCATGCAACAATACGCTAAAAAATATGGCATGGTCATCATCGTACCTGTCTACGAAAAAGAACAGGCAGGTGTCCTTTATAACACAGCCGCTGTCATCGATGCAGACGGAACGTATCTAGGAAAGTACCGTAAGAATCATATTCCGCACACTTCCGGATTTTGGGAGAAATTCTTTTTCAAACCCGGCAATCTCGGCTATCCTGTATTTCAAACACAATATGCAAAGGTCGGTGTATACATTTGTTATGATCGGCACTTCCCTGAAGGCGCAAGAGCACTCGGATTGAATGGTGCTGAAATTGTATATAATCCTTCAGCCACTGTCGCCGGACTCTCTCAATATTTATGGAAACTCGAACAACCTGCACATGCAGCTGCCAATGGTTACTTCATGGGCTGCATCAACAGAGTAGGATATGAAAAACCATGGAACGTCGGTAAATTCTACGGCACGTCTTATTTCGTTGATCCGCGTGGACAAATATTCGCACAGGCCTCAGAAGATAATGATGAACTACTTGTCGCAGATTTTGATCTTGATATGATCGAAGAAGTAAGAAATGTATGGCAGTTTTTCAGAGACAGAAGACCAGAGACGTATGGGAAACTTGGTGAATTGTGAGGTATGAGATATGAGATATGAGATTTGAGATGTGAGATTTGGGATAGATGATTAGGGTTTGTTGTTCTTTTAGGTAGTAACCAGTTAAAACTAAAAATATGCACAACTTCAAACAATTGTCCGTATGGCAGAAATCCATTGTGCTGGCTAAAGAGACTTACCAGCTAACCCAGAAATTTCCACAATCTGAACTTTATGGGTTAACAAGCCAGATACGGAAGAGTGTGGTTTCAATTTCTTCCAATATTGCTGAAGGGTCAGGAAGAAAAACGAATAAAGATTTCATTAATTTCCTTCATTATGCTTATGGATCAAGCTGTGAACTGGAAACACAATTCATAATTGCAGGGGAATTGAATTATGCATCAGATGATATAATTCACAGATTAAACAAAGAAATAGTCAATATTCAGAAGATGCTATTTAAATTAATTGAAAAATATGAATTAATGCATTCATAAAGACAGAAAAAATCGCATATCGCATATCGCACATCTCACATCTCAAATCTCATATCCCAAATCCTCTAATGTCCGAATTTCTCCCTCCACATACAGAAGCCGACTTCGAATCGAATTTCACTCAGCTCAAGCCTTTGATGAATTCAACTGAGGCCTATTACGAAAGTTCGAGATGTCTTTTCTGTTATGACGCTCCGTGTGTGAATGCTTGTCCTACGGGAATCGACATTCCGCTTTTTATCCGGCAGATTAATTCAGACAATATTTTTGGTGCTGCGAAAACCATATTTGATTCTAATTATTTCGGTCATGCCTGTGGTAAAGTTTGTCCAACTGAAGTATTGTGTGAAGGGGCTTGTGTATATAATCATTCAGATGTCAAACCGATTGAAATCGGGCGATTACAATCATTTGCTACTGATAAAGCGATTGTAGCTGACAAAATGTTTTATACTCCTGCCGCAAAGAATGGCAAAAAGGTTGCAGTGATCGGTGCAGGTCCCGCAGGAATCAGTTGTGCATGCCAACTGCGATTGCATGGATATGAAGTAGATATTTTTGATTCCAAAGCGATGCCTTCCGGTCTTACGATGCATGGCGTGGCGCCTTATAAAATCACTAATGAAGATGTCCTTGATGAAATGGCCTATCTCGAAAAACAATTCGGGTATCGTTTATTTCATAACACAACCATTTCAGCGAAAGAAGACATTGAGCAATTGCAGCGTAATTATAATGCGATTTTTTTAGGTATCGGTTTGGGTAGTACATCTGATCTGAACATTCCGGGTGAAGATTTGGAGAATGTCTTTGGTGCTGTTGAATTTATTGAAGAATTAAAAATCCATCATCACTTTGTAAGTGTTCCAAAAAAAGTAATTGTGCTTGGTGGTGGAAATACAGCAATGGACGCAGCCAGTGAAAGTGCACGAATGGGAGCTGAGACAGTCATTCTTGCATATCGTAGAAGTAAGGAAGAAATGGGGGCTTATGAATTTGAGTACGATCTGGCAAAGGGTGTTGGTGTAAAGGGTATGTTTAATGTTACACCCATAGAAATTGTTAGAACAAAAGACATGAGTGGGGCAGAAGTCCCCCTGGTTGCTGAGCTGTCGCAAGAGGATGAGAATGGCAGGTCGAAGCACAGGGGATTTAGGGGCAAAACGGGGTCAGACGTGAGCGGTGTTCGCTTTATCCGGACTTTTTCAGAAAATGACCAGGTAACAAATATTCCTGGCACTGAATTCTTTGAAGAATGTGACATGGTCATAAAAGCAACAGGACAATCAAAACAGAAATCGTTTTTAAATCTCATTAGTGGACTTCAAACGAATGTGAATGGCACTATTCAGGTCAATGATGTTTTTCAAACAACGAATAAAAAATACTTTGCAGCTGGTGATGCCGTTAGCGGAGGACAGGAAGTTGTGAATGCAGTGGCGGATGGGAAGAAAGCGGCAAAGGGAATCATGAAATATCTTGGAATGTAAAAGACCTTTATTGCCACAAAGACGCAAAGACGCAAAGGAAATCAGCATATGACTCTAGATACTTATACATTAAACATTAACCAATAAACTAATAAACCTATAATCGCATAAACATCCAATGGCCAATCTCCAATCCAATCTCGCAGGCATCAAATCACCCAACCCCTTCTGGCTTGCTTCAGCACCTCCCACCAACAGTGGCTACCAGGTGATGAAAGCATTCGATGCAGGGTGGGGTGGTGCCGTATGGAAAACACTCGGTGTGCCTGTAGTGAATGTATCGTCGCGTTATGGCTCTGTCAATTATCGCAACAGTAGAATGATCGGATTCAACAACATCGAACTCATCACTGATCGCCCACTCAGAGATAATCTTCGCGAAATCACAGAAGTCAAAAAGCGTTTTCCTGATCATGCCGTCATTGCGTCATTGATGGTGGAGACGAAAGAACAATGGCATGACATCATGCGACAAGTGACTGATGCAGGTGCTGATGGCGTCGAATTAAATTTTGGTTGCCCGCATGGCATGTGTGAGCGAGGGATGGGTAGTGCTGTCGGGCAGGAACCAAAAGTATTGAAAGCGATCGTGAGTTGGGTGAAGGAGGTAGCCACAATTCCTGTGATCGTCAAGCTCACTCCGAATATTACAGATATCACGCGACCTGCTATTGCTGCAGTAGAAGGTGGGGGAGATGCAATTTCATTGATCAATACCATCCAGAGTTTAGTGGGTGTTGATATTGACAATTTCGTTCCTTATCCTGTCGTCGATGGGAAGA
>JBATMM010000178.1:0-3294 GCA_049289835.1 Saprospiraceae bacterium
TTTGTTGATTGTTTACTAAGAACATGTCGAAATTACGGAAAGTTCATATTCAAACAATAAATTGTTGTATTTTCAAACAATGCTTTATGATTAGTATAAACTTCAGGTTACATTTTCAATAATTTTGTTGGAGCTATAATTTTATAACTAACTAAAAATCAATTGTATATTAATCAATAGGGGATTCAAAACTTGGATTGAGGACATGTCATGGCTTTACCTCTACGACACCACTTGAAATGAGTAGACTTCCCGGCGCATTATAAAAAGCCGGTGCAGAATTGCTGAGAAGGATTACCTGCTTACAGGTCAGCGAGCCTTGATTATAAATCCCACTACCCGTCTGAAGAGGAATCGTCCCCCCATTTGCCATTCCACCCTGGATCGTAATGCCATCCATCAGGACATTTCCACCGGAAGAAATGGTGATGACATGATATAAATTATCACCAGCATTATTAAAGGTTCCGATATCCCCACTCAACAATGAAGGATACATACCATAGATGCGCTGATTGATATTCGTTTCATTTCCCAGGAATCCACCATACACACTGATACCATTTGAGATGGTAAATCCTGAATTTCGGCTCACATCAACATAAGGCGTGTACGTTCCTCCTGCTATCCAAATCTGTGTTATCGCCGGACAATGTGCTGCACGATCCAAAGCCTGTTCGAAAGATCTGTATGCATCCGTCCATGATGATCCATCCTGAATACCTGTTGCATTCTTATTTACATATAGAATTCCACTTGTGACGCAGGCGCTGTCATATGTAATGACAAGTTCTGCTCCTTTCAATGGATCGCCGTCATAACTCCATGATTCCCTCAAGCCTGATCCTTTCATGAGCAACACCAAATCATTTCCTGTCTTCCATGTTGTTTGATCCACAATGTTTTGAACAAGGTGTCGTATGTCGGGCGACGTATATTCCTGATTCGTCAATGTCCAACCCGAAGGCTGCCATTGCACGACCTGATTTGATCGTGGTCGAAGCGTGATATTGTATTTGCTGGTTGTGAATGTAGATGCATCAGCAGAGAGTTCACTACGTAGTATCCATTGTGCCAAAGATGATGATGTATCACGTGAGGTCCATTTGATCTTTGCATCTTTTATATAGCTACCTAGTGGAATAGTTATGTTTTTAAATCGCCAGCCTATAGTTTGTTGTCCGTCTTTTTCTGTCATCGCTATGATGTCACGAACAGGATTCACTGAACCATTGTCCTGATGTTCTTCAGCATCATCACCTGAACTGCTTATTCTCCTTGATAGTTGTCCTGCTTTTTTTGTGACCTGTGAAGTGATCCACCATTCTGACAGTCCAGTTGTTGACCATTCAGCATAATATCCATTTTCATACGGTTGGATTTCTGTTGAGTCCAATGCATACGTCAATACCTGCGAGGATACATTATTGCTGTATAGTCCATCCTGATTCGGACCTGAATAGCGTAGTGCCGTGACATCAAATCCGTCTCTTGCGACTATACACTGACTACACCCTGTTGCATTGACAAGATTATTTGCTTCCGTTGTCATAAAGTATCCTCGCAATTTTATATTGCCACTGACAGGCAATGAACTGGTGACTACCCAATTGCGCGACATGAGGTATAAACTATCTGTGAGTATAAATCCCTGATTAGATTTGAATATACTGAGCGTGACATTTCCAAGGTCCTGGCCTTGAGGATTGATGCTTAAAATCCGTTGTCCTGACTGATCAAAATGAATCCAGTTATTTCCGGATACCGGTTGGGTCAATTGCACAGCCACTCCATTATAAATCTGCACCCGATCATAAATATTAATTTGATCAATGCCAATGCCTTCTAATTCGACACCGACATCACTCTGCATGACCCATCTAAATTGTATAACTGTATTCGTGACTGGAATCTGTATTCCTGTTGTGACCCAACGGGATTGTGTTCCGTTCCATCGATTGGATGCATCATTATACCAGTTCGTACCATTTCCCTGGGCACCTAATTTTATCCAATCTTCACTTCCTTCTATTCTATATTCAACCCATGCATAATCGTAACCTGTTTCGAGCTGATATTGAAATGCAAATGAAAGAAAGGGTTGGGTGAATCCTGTGAAATCAAAACATGGTGAATAGAGATAGGATATCTCATCAGGGTTGTGAGCACCGTTTAAATTTGTTGTCCAAATCTTTTGACCTTCTGCGGCATGTGATATAATATCCTTTCCGGGAGAACCTGTCACCCATGATGAATTGATGCCTCCCGCTACCCAGCCATCAGGACCGGATTCAAATCCTTCGCGATAAGGAAAAGATGTGATCAGGGCAGAATTGACGATTTGCGTTCGGAGAGTATCATTTTGTTGAAAATCATCTTGCGGACTGTATACCCATGCTACAAGATTGTATGTTCCTGCATTTGAAAAATCATAAGTTGGATTCAGCATTACATTCATTGAAGCATTGCCTGCTATCGTGCCTATATTCATGGAATGTATTGTGCCTCCGTTTATTTGCCAGAAAATGAATGTGGAGTCAACAGGCATATTGGTGGTGTTGCTTACATGCACTTCTATAGTTTCCATTCCTAATCCACAGGCCATAGCTTGTGGCTGAATCAACTGATCAAGTGTAATATCCTTTTGAATCCGGACAAATGAAATATCATCGATAGTCTGACCATCTTCACTTGTCGTCTGGCCTGCTGTGCCTTTGACGTCATGTGTAAATCTGACCTGGAATGAGGAACTGAAATTCTGGTTATGCTGCATCAATAATGTTGTGATTCGAAGTCCGGTCAGCTGTTGATATATGCCACGAAGGTTTGCATCATTTGGCAAATACGTCAACAACAAAAATGTATCTGCATCTGATCCTCTTATCCAGACGGCTTCTGTGTTGACAATATCAGGTATGATCTCATGATGCATGAAATGCATGCTCATCAGGACCTCATCATTGTTCACTGAATAGCCCGACATATTCATCGTGAGAAAAAGATTACCTTTTTTAAACGTGCTGTTTTGTGTTGCATCGACAGTAAGTGCTCTGTCACCAGAATGACAAAAAGGGGTACCTGCATATGTTCTAACCCTACACGTTGGTTCAAGTGCTGCATCCCATGCATCAAGACCCGGTAATCCTGTCCTGCTATTCAAAACCTGCACATCCGGAATAGATTCAAAATCCTCTGACATTGGCAATGTGATCACAGGATTCGGAAGATGATGAATATTGATATTGATCGTATCATTTTGATGAAGAGGATCTGAAACATAATTTGTCCATACAC
>JBATMM010000179.1:0-1887 GCA_049289835.1 Saprospiraceae bacterium
AAGAGCAACCTTTTATCGAACAAGTACCTGTAAATAAAATTTACACAGACAAAGCTATTGGGGCCGGAACTCTAATTGGTGGTCCATTGGTAGCAGGATATTTAATAGCGGAAAACTTTAAAGTATTTGGAAAAAATGAAAAGGCAAAATTGGCCTGGATTTTAGCAATTGGAGCAACCATCGTACTTTTTAGTGCTATATTTCTTATACCAGGCATGGAAAATTTCCCAAGACAGATTATACCACTTAGTTATACCATCATTGTTTATTTTCTTGTTCAACACTATCAAGGAACAGATATAATTGCTCATATCTCTTCCGGCGGAAAATCATTCAACTTGTGGAGAACCACAGGTATTGGAATTATTGGAGCCGCAATTACTTTACTTTTGATCTTAGTTATTGTTTTCATAACGGCAAGACCTGCAGAAAATAATTTATCAAGCAGTGAATATGGAAATCTGAAACATGAAATCGATTTTGATAAAAATAACATTTCGCAGTTTGAAGTTGACAGGATAGCCAACCGGTTAACTCAAGCTACATTTTTTGATGAGGAAAAACAGAAATATATCATCCTAAAAAAAGTGGATAGTACGTATGAAATATCAATTCCCATTATCAACTCTGCTTGGGAGGACCCAGAAGCTGTCAGTTTTTTTCAGCAATTGCAAAAGGATTTGCAGTCTAAGTTTCGTGATTACAGGATTGTAATCAATATGTGCGATGAACAAGAGATTACCAGTATAAAAAAGAGAATTGAATAATGCAAAATCCAAATCGACAGTAATAATAGATTGTCTGCCACTAACATCGGCTATAGGCAATGGCGGATAACACTTTGTCGACAGTTTTGTACATTGAAACAGATTAAGGCTACTTGGTAGATTCTCCTGTTGAGCCGCCACTGCCCATAGCCCTGGTCGTTGTAGGCCATTCCAAACGAAGTGAAAGTTATGGTTCAAATTGATCTTATAGAAGTCTTCAAAACTGGTGTTTTTCATAATCTCAAAGTTGGGGCAACGAAAGATTGGATGAAGAACAATTTTCCCAAACCGGATTATATAGTTGAGGAAAATTTTTGGAAGTATGGGAACATGGATTTTTTCTTTGATGAAGATAAACTTATTGAAATTTGCTTTCGCTCACTTGAACCTTTAAAAGGTGGAAAATCATTCGATATAAACAATTGGATACTCAGCGAAT
The DNA here is from genome assembly GCA_049289835.1 of Saprospiraceae bacterium. Classification (GTDB taxonomy): domain Bacteria; phylum Bacteroidota; class Bacteroidia; order Chitinophagales; family Saprospiraceae; genus Opimibacter. The sequence continues at coordinate 1,207 of JBATMM010000179.1, forward strand.
CTAAAGATTTGAGTCTAGAGTTTATCATTTCTAAATTATTATCCGAAAAATTGGATTTTTCCGTGCTGAATACAAAAGTGCAGGAAGTACTTCAAGTTTCAATTGGATTGCCGAAATCTTCGATATACCTTATTTTTCAAGAGGATGATCCTGATGATGAAGAAGTTTCCATTTCTCATGCAAGCAAGCCTATAGAAGGTGATCGAAAAGAATTTAAATTAGTTGGGTTCTCAATTCTTGAAAATTTAGTAGCCTTCCATAAGTTACTGCAAACAAAAAACGGCCTACAACATCGGCTATAGGCAATGGCGGATAATACTTTGTCGACAGTTTTGTACATTGATACAGATTAAGGCTACTTGGCAGATTCTCCTGTAGAGCCGCCACTGCCCATAGCCCTGGTCGTTAGCGGTCATTCCCATTTAGATAATGTAATGTCAAAACTTAATTTGAAATATAGAATTTGGAATTTTGAGGTTGATATACTTTCAACTGTGAAGACATATGAAAATCTTTCTGGAGGTGGAGCGGACACATGCGAATGTTATGATTGTAAAAATTACGTTGCTTATCGAGAAAATGTTTATCCAGATGAGGTCCTTCAACTTTTCAATAAATTAGGAATAGATTACAGAAAAGATGTTGAGGTAGATGCTTATTGTAGGAACAATAAGAATGAGA
>JBATMM010000180.1:0-5566 GCA_049289835.1 Saprospiraceae bacterium
CAAATGATTTATCTACATAACTATACTGCAATGTGGTTCTCAACGATTTGTAGTTAATGTTCAATCCATTCCTGCTGATCCAGCGCGGAACACTCTCCACTTCATTTCCACTGATGTCTCTGTTTTCTGACCCAACCGCTAAGGTGGCGTTCTCATAGATGGCTTTCATATAGGATGTGGATGTAAAAACAGAAATGTATGTTGTGCGTGATCGCACCGGCATAACCTCAGCATAAAATTCTACACCATTGGTATGGCTATCACCAATGTTAGTTTTGTAGATATAATTTACATTATTGTCTGTAAGTAAAAGATTGCCAAGCCTGTTTTGATAAAGCACTCTGAATATCGTGACATCATATTTCATCCAGTCACCCATTCTTCCATTGACACCTATTTCGGCATTATATCCGAATGCATCTTTCAGATCCTTATTAGCTCTCTCAAGTGTAGAACCCGGAATAATATCTTTAAAGAGAACAGGTCGGTATGCCTGTGAGATGCCACCATAAATCCTTGCATTTGTTTTGAAACGATACTGTGCATTGATACCAAATGCCGGGATATTGTGATCAATACGATTGGGAATATCCGCAGGATCGAGGTATGAAATATACCCGATCATATCTGTCTTGCCGCGATCGTAGCGGAATCCAGGTGAAACTGTTAATGAAGGCGTGACATAAATCATGTTTTCAATGGAGAAGGCAATGTTTCTACTTTTATAAAACAAATCACGGCCCCAATCGCCAGTGATAGAAAGGTTATAATCACTGCCTGTCGTTCCTTTCCCTTGCTGAAGGCGATGCATGTTATTGTTCATATACATCAGCCCTGCAGAAACGACACTTTTCAGATTTCCGATTTGATAGTGATGTATGATCCTCGCTTCGGATGTCCTTGATTTGTACTTATCGATGTTGACAGCACGTGGCTTGTATTGCAATGTCACAGGATCAATGACATCGGCTTTATCCGCGAATCCTTCGAATTCGACACTGCTGCGATTGCCATACACGCCGGAAACTACCCATTGCAACATTGTATTTGTATTTATATTCCAATTTAGTGTCAACGAAGGAACATAGATATCAGGGCTGTAATAATTTCTGCTTCGCGTCGATTGACGAGGGTTTGCATAGAACATGCTATCGGTCAGCGGTCCGGGAATCTGATACCTGTATTGACTTCTGCCAAATTCTGCCCTAAGACTCAGCTTGTCAGAAAAATCATATTTCAGGCTTGCAAATTGTGCTTGTGCATCAGAACGGGAATTGTCACGGTATCCGTCTGAGACACGATGATGATAATAAGTGTAATACGTGAGCTTGCCTACTTTTCCCCCGAGTGAATTAAAGGTGCTGAACAAACCGAATGAACCGGCTGAAGTAAGATTTTCGAATGAAATTGATTTTGTTGTATCGGGTGTTTTGGTTACATAATTGATCATACCGCCGAATTCAGCACCATATTGAAGTGAAGCGGTGCCCCTGATAATTTCAATATTTTTGATGGCTTCCATTGGTGGACTGTAATGACTGGCCGGATATCCGTAGATATCTGTATTGATCATGATACCATTCTGACGAACATTAAATTCCCAACTTCGGTGTGGATCTAATCCGCGTGTAGCAATGTTGACCTGATTACCTGAGCCGTCCATATCATAGATAAAAGCTCCGGGGATTTTAGCGAAGATTTGCCGGCCGGTTTTCTCGGCGATGTTGACTGAGAGTTCCGATACCGGCAGAACTTCTGTTTTACGTCCACCGATGAGATAGGCATCATGAACATCATTGAGTTGTGTGGGGATATCAGCTACACGATAGCTTTTGATAATGATATTGTTTAATGTTTTGGAAGGAATCGTATCCGCGACTGATTGTGCACGAATTGAAAACGGGATGAGAACTAATATGCTGAGAATGAAGTCTTTCATCATTAGAATTTAATGCGCAAAGATACTCCTGAAAGCGTGGAGCTCTTTCAAATAGAGATTAGAAAGTCATTAGAATGTTGACATCGGGTGCTTGCAAATTATCCCCATTTCTGTGTCATAAAGAGTGTCCAAAAACCATATCCAGGAAACTGATAGTCAGACGGTTATGACCTGGTGGCACGAGTACTGGTGGCACGAGTACTCGTGCCACGACTAATGATGTAAAGTTTCAGGGTGGAATTGTTTCCAGCTATGCCAATATTCCTGGTAGATCTGGAGAGGCTTAAGGCTTTTTATGGAATCCTGAAATGGATGTCCGGATAAAGTGTATCGGACCATGCCATCTGAAAGTGTATCATTCCTTATCGAGAATTGCTGAGATTCTGAATTTCTTTTGAAGGCAAATAAACTTTTATGATCGTCAGCCAGAAATAAAACAACCGGTTGTGCTGAAATGACATCATTGATAATTTTCTTTTTCATCAGGTCATTCCAATCATATGCTTTGCTGGTATTATTCACCGTCAGTCCGGCAACCCAAGATTTTTTTTGCCAGGAAAGGGTGTCACGTCTGGTTAATTTTCCTGTTCTCCGACCACCTTCATAATTGGCAAGGGAATCATACTCAGTCTGAAATGAAGTATCCGGTTGCATGATCAGACTATTTGGATGGAGTATCAACCAATTGCCAAGTGTTGATTGTGTTGATGGAAATTCGGGCAGCGTATGTCCTTTTAATTCACCGGCTATGGCTTCACCGTTTTCCTGGCGCCACCAGCTTTTGGTTGTCTTGTCTTCGAACATGGCATTGAAGTGATCCATACCCACAAGTCTGAACGATTCTTCATTTCCATTCACCACTGGTTCAAATACACGGCCTGTACGACATACTGTACAGTACGTCACCATGATGGACTTACCACCTATTGAGTCACGAACCTGATGATGAAATCCCAGAAACTGGATTGGATATGCTTTTGCTTGATTATTATATGCAATACCGATGATGAGTTTATCTTTATCAATCCTGTTTTCTGTTGGATTCAAAAAAGTTAATTGTTTTGGCTGATAAAACATGTGATCGGCGACCATTTTAAAATTGACCATATACGTGACCACACCGATTATCGCAAAAGAAATAAGGACAAAAATTTTAGATCCTTTCCATGATGATTTGAATCCGGCCAGAATCATCAGGCCAAAAAAGATACGGAATATCCATTGATGAGCATGAAGAAAATAAGCTAATGAAATACTGTTCATCTCCTGGCTGCCCGGAATAGGCATGATGAAATAGACGTTAGCTATTTCGAAAAGGATCAAGCCTAAGGCGCCGAGATAGAAAAGCTTCTTCATTTAGTGAATTGTGAAAACAATAAGCAATAAGCAATTGGCAATAAGCAAAAAACAATAGGCAATTAGCAAAAAACAATAGGCAATTAGCAAAGGGTAATAGGCAATGGGCGATTAGCAATAAGCAAAATTGAATTAGAAATATTTTTGAGGAATAAATTTACACCCCAACATTAAAGAAATGTTGAGATAAGATAAACGTATTCCATGTTTATTGCAAATTGCCTATTGCAAATTGTTTCCTTTACATCTTGAATCTATATGAAAGTCCTACGGCAACATATCGTTCGGGAGCGTTATCACTGAGGCCGATACCACCGGATACATCTACGACGACATCATTGGAGATCAGGTACGTGAGGCCACCATCAAGACGGTGCTGAAAATCATCTTCACGTTGTTGAGGGACATCTCCATACGCTTCGATGTACGCTCCAAGGCCATGGAAAACATTGGCGCCAATCTGGAAAGTGTATAGAAAATCAGGTCGTGCATCTTCGCCGTTCCACTCCGCGCCTACATTGTAAGAAACAGATAGTACATCATTGATGACATTTTGAAATGCCAATCTCATCGATGGTGCAAAATAGGTAGTCTGAAATTGTTTGGAGGCAATGCCGGGAAGTGAAATAGATCCGAGTACGGTTGCATTTGGAATAATACCATTCTGCCTGAACAATTTCGTTTTGAATCCAACCTGAATGGGTAAAAGGCCATCATTGTCGGGAAGCCCTTCATGGGTGATATTGATATACTCTGTTAAAACACGTAATTCAAAAGATTCACTGACTCCGATTTTCCAGAGTGTGGAAGGATAAGTGTAGACAAAACCAGGTTTAATATCCTCTATCGAAACACCATTTTCCATCTGGAAATATCCCTTTGCCATGATGGTGGCGCCTTCGGATTGATCCGGCCTGTCAGACTCGATAGGAGGGACCGTCCTAGTGGAATCCATATCCGCCTGGGCTTTGAGAGCGGTAGTCAAAGTGCAGGTAAAGAATAAAATTCCTGCCATAAGTCTGTAAATAGTCAGATGTTTCATGTTTTTCATTTGGGTTAGATGCTTAATAATGATGCATAGATAAAACCTTGTCTTCAAATATCTATAATTTCAAATCAATAAGTTATTAGAATGCTCTAAGGATTAGGCGACAAAATTGTTGATAAAAGGATTATGGGTTTATAGGTTTATTCCGTTTATCTAAAATATCATTTCTTTCTAAGTTCCTCCGGCAAAACCTCATCAGGAAAATTCTGAAATGTCACCGGCCTCAGCCATCTCCTGATCGCACTATGCCCTACAGCTGTGAAGCGACTATCCGTACTTGCAGGATAAGGGCCTCCGTGCGTCATGGCCGCTGATACTTCAACACCAGTAGGCACACCATTAAAAATAATACGGCCTGCTTTTTCGATAAGGACATCTGTCAATTGATGAGCCAAAGAGAGTTCATCATGCGCCGCGTGTATTGTAGCCGTAAGCTGACCATCAAGAGACTGAGCCACTTCAATCATTTGTGCAAAATCTTTGCAAAGTACCATAAGCGAAAAAGGTCCAAATACTTCCTTATGCAATTGAGGGTGAGCAATAAAGATATCTGCACTTACAATCGCCAAAAGCGGGCTACCCAAGTTGACATCATCATTTGACTTTGATTCTAATGACCTGATAGAAGATTCGGCCTGAACTGCTGTAACACCTTTATGATAATTGTGCGCAATATTTTCATTGAGCATGACAGCCGGTGGAATTTGTGCCAATGAGGCTTCAAGCAATGAAATAAAATGCTGCGTATCCTCAATATCAATCGCTACAAGGATACCGGGTTTCGTGCAGAACTGGCCTGCTGAATTTGTAATCGAATCCACTAATTGGGTAGAAATCTTTTTGGCATCCTGTCCTATTTTTTGTGGTAATACAAAAACAGGATTTGTACTTCCCATTTCTGCAAAGACAGGTATGGGTTTCTCGCGCTTATTTCCAAGATCAAATAAAGCTCTGCCTCCTTTTAGTGATCCCGTGAAACCAACACCTGCAGTCAAAGGATGGATGACGAGTTGCTGTCCGGTTTCAATTCCATCTCCGTTGAGTGATGAAAAAACACCATCAGGCATACCGGTACTTTTCGCTGCATTCATGATCACTTCTGCCACAAGTGCATTTGTGCCCAGGTGTGATTCATGCGCTTTGACGATGACCGGACATCCCGCAGCAAGAGCTGATGCAGTATCACCTCCTGCAGTTGAATACGCTAATGGAAAATTGCTGGC
>JBATMM010000181.1:0-3418 GCA_049289835.1 Saprospiraceae bacterium
ATCGTGTGGCCAATAAGATGCCATGGTATCCGGGTGGGCAGACAGGCTATGTTGATGTCAGAGATATAGTACAATTCTCTTCGCTTCTTCTGGAAAACAAAAACATAGGTCAGCGATGGTTATTGAATGGAAAGAATATGAGTTATGCAGAGATCTATCTTCTGATCGCTGATAAACTTGGAATAAAAAAGAAATACAGGGAGGCTCCGGAGTGGTTGGCGAAAACGATTTTGCTTGCAGCGAATCTAAAAAAGGGAAGATTCTCCGTACCTGAACTTGTGCATCAGGTTTATGGATCATTTAGTTATGATGCGTCAAAAAGCTTGACGGTTGAAGGTTTCCGATATCAGGAGATTGAGAAGACGATTGAAGAAATAGCGAGGGTCTATTTGGAAAAAAAAGGAAGTATAAATTTAGAATATTGAAAGTTTTATTGCAATGAAGGAGATTATAGAATTCAGGATAAATAATAATTATGCACATTTACTACTTAAGCCCGGTGAAGGCAAAAGCAATTATTTTAATACTATCATTAAAATAACAAGAGGAAGTTTGTTTATTTCGCAACCACATTTATACCAAAAAAATCCACAATTGCTGTAGCAGCTTCATCATATTTTTCCCAATCAAGTTCGTATAACAGAAATGGATGTTTTTTCTTGAAATTTATTAAGTGAATTTCTCTTAATAATTCCAGGTGTTGAGAATAAGCGCTCAATGTCATGGGATGTTGTTCTGCCATATCCAGTACGGTCATTGGGCCTAAATCTCTTAGGTTTCGGACAGTTACTACGCGGGCGGGGTGTTTAATTCCATTGGCATAGGTGCTGATGATCTGGTCTGCCGGGGCATAGAGATGGGCTTTAGAATTTATCATGGTAATATTGTTTTCGTGATGAAGTCAAAAGTGAAGAATCAACGCTGGTTTGACAAAGATATGGGCGATGTGAATGAAAAGCAATAGGGGTGGAAAAAATATTTAAAAGGATAAAATCTTATTTAAGGAAAATACGAAATAGAGGTTAGCACACTGCTTAAAAACTATATCCCCCTACTATTCCTATTTAAGGAAAATACAATCTTATTTAAGGAAAATACGAAATAGAGATTCGTGCACTGATGCGAACTATATCCACCTACCATTCCGGTTTAAGGAAAATACAATCTTATTTAAGGAAAATACGAAATGGAGGTTAGCACACTGCTAAATGCTAAATCTCCCTACCATTCCGGTTTAAGGAAAATACAATCTTATTTAAGGAAAATACGAAATGGAAATTTGAATACTGATAAAAGCTATATCCACCTACCCTTCAGGTTTAAGGAAAATAGAATCTTATTTAAGGAAAATACGAAATGAAGATTCGTATACTGATAAGAGCTATATACTCTTATTTAAGGATAATACGAAATAGAAGCCTCTTGTGAGATCATTTTCAAATCCCCTCACCAAAGCCTCTAATCTTTTAGTCCAACCTTACCAAGCAAAAAAAAACTGGCCCCCTTTTTGCACAACCAACCCTGAGCCCCCACCTCCATTTCAGACCAATAGTGAAATAACCCCTCTCAAACAGAAGTCTAGATTTTGAGATTGTCGTCGTTTAACAAACTATTAATCACAGGACTGTATACATAAAATTGTATTAACTAACCGTTTACATATTACATATAGTTGATCAACGTTAATGTTAGCCCCTTATGACCTAAACCTTTTGAATTATTGATGACCTTTGCGATCTTACAGTTCCAGAAGACAACAAGGTTCGTTTTGTTTTTGCTATTGCCTATGAACGTAAAATTCGTCTGTCGCCTCTTTGTTTCTACTCTCGGACTTCTGAGTGTAATAGCCTGGACTAACCCCTTTGACTTCGACAAAGTAGTCGAAAATCGTCTTGACGAACAGGAAGAAACCATTAGAGAACGAATTCCCACAGTTGTCACCATCGTCAGTCCTACGTATAATACAATCGTCAGATCTTATCTGAATACATACATCTATCGCCGTCCTGAGCAAACCACTGCCATGCTTGGTTGGGCTGCTTATTACTTTCCGAAATTTGAAAAAGCACTCACCGCAGAAGGACTACCTACAGATCTGAAATATCTGGCGATAGTAGAATCCGCTTTGAACCCAAATGCAATATCAAGATCCGGTGCAGGTGGTCTGTGGCAATTTATGAAACCCACAGCAAGAGAGTGCGGTCTAAAATGCGGCACTTATATCGACGAAAGAATGGATCCTGAAAAATCGTCGAAAGCTGCAGCCTCATATCTCAAACAACTCTACACCATGTTTGGCAATTGGGAGCTTGTCATGGCTGCTTACAATGCAGGCCCGGGACGCATACGTTCTGCTGTCAAAAGAGCCGGCACAAGTGATTATTGGCAAATGTTGAAATATCTTCCTGCAGAAACACAAAATTATGTTCCTGCTTTTATTGCCGCGAGCTACATCATGAATTACCATTACGAACACAATCTATGTCCTGAAATTCCTGAGCATGCGATGGGTGAATTGACAAGTGTCATGCTGTATGAAGGAATGTCTATTTCCGATATTGCGAATAGGTCAGGGATGTCTGAAGAGATGGTGAAAGGTCTCAATCCTTCTTTCGTACGCAATTTCATTCCGGCATCCCAAACAGGCAATATGATATGGCTTCCGGTTACTGCCGCAGAATTATTTAATGCGGGAAGAAATATGGAGCCGCCGGCAATAAGTATCGATGCCGATGCAAACGCTGAAATCAAAACAGTGAGCATACACGGTACGATGTACAATATCATCACGACAAGAAAAGAATATCGCGTTCATTCAGGTGATAACCTGTATACCATCGCGCAGCACCATGATTGTACTGTCACTGATCTGATGTCGTGGAATAAATTGCGCAGCAATCATCTTTCTATCGGTCAGCGTTTGGAGATCCGCCATGTGACAAGAGAAATAGCGCCTGTTGTGATTGAACAAGCTCCGGCACCTGAAGTAGTCGCAGAAGCATTGCGCAATGACCAACCTGCAAGTACACTTCCTTCATTGGAATTAGAATCACTTGCTTTTGACCAGGAGACAGCCTCATTAAATTTCAGCATAGAACCAAGAGTTCCTGAACAAACAGCTGAACATTTAGTCCTCAAAAGACGCCAGAGTGTAAGACAGGCACTTGATGCTTATCAATTCTCTTCTACTGTCCATACATCCCAGGTCATCATGCCGGGCAATGCTGTAGCGGGAGATGTGATAAGGGTGAAGGCGCGGACTTAAGCATTCCTTTTGCCCCTAAATCCCCTAAAGGGGACTATTCCCTATCACACTTTTTATTCCAGGGAAGGATAACTTCATCATTTATGTAAAACTGTCTTGACGTTCGAGTACTTTGACCTCGAACCAGAGATATGCAGTTTAAAAAGTCAGGGC
>JBATMM010000182.1:0-3712 GCA_049289835.1 Saprospiraceae bacterium
ATTTCAAAACATAAAGGCATAATACAACTATCAACAGAAGCTGTCACTGACCCATTGCCTCCTGGACCCCATGTCACCTCGATTGAATAAGGATTTGGTATGACGTAAGATTCCTCTCCGCTGACTGACCATTGTATATAATTAGCTTGTTGTAAAGAGATTGTAGTTATACTTCCGGCGCAAACCTGGTAACAACTGTTTCCCGGATTTCTAACGAAGCAACCATCCACACTGGGCTGGCCCAAAAAACCATCGACATATATCATAATTGTATCTCTCAGGTCATTTGTTCCATTGACCGTAAGTGACTGAGCAATCAATGTATAAACGCCCGGACTAAAAAACTGAACTACCGCAGAATACAAAGACCCTGAGACTACGGCACTTGCCGGAGGCAGTATTGTCCAGTTAGTTTGGCTGATCTGTGCAGTGGTCTCAATGGTATAGAATTCAGGTGAAAAGCTGCAGCCGACGATATCCTGAGGCCCATAAATCTTGTAAAATGTCTGAGCCTGGCAGAAGGAACTGAAGCCCCAGAAAAAACAAAGACAAATAAGGGTACGTATAGATGGGTGGCTTTTCGTCATCATTTGGATCAAGATATAACACTAATAGATGCGAAGTATGTGCTGAACGCTGCTTATCAGACACCCGTATTCACCTCTCTATTGCATTTAAAAGAAATAACTTTGCTCAGACTAGCCATTCATACCACAACGAACATTAACACATGCAGAAAAATCTAATCTCAACTCTATTCCTTTTCATAGGGTTTATATTCATGCTGGGATCATGTAAGCAAAGCAATCCTGATCCGAATCAAAAGAAGATGCAAAATGTGTTGATTTTTTCCCGCACGAAAGCCTTTCGTCATGAATGTATTGAGCCGGGCACAATCGCATTAGAATCCTATTTCAAAACACATGGAATCCATTCTATGCATAGCGAAGATTCTTCGATGATCTCCGATGAAAAATTGCAACCATTTGATGCTATTATCTTTTTTCAAACGACAGGAAATATTCTTGATTCTATTCAGCAATTAGCATTGCAAAAATTTATTAAATCAGGCAAGGGATTCGTTGGCATACATTCCGCCGCTGACACAGAATATGACTGGCCATGGTATGTCAATATGGTGGGTGCACCATTTGCGGATCATCCGGATATTCAAAGTGCGACACTTCAAAAAGTCGATACATCTCACATCGCTTGTAAACATCTCCCGGCACGATGGACCCGGACGGATGAGTGGTATAATTTCAAACAACCTCCGACCAATGTTCAGGTTCTTTTGACAATTGATGAATCCACGTATCATGGTGGCACAATGGGCGCTAATCATCCAATGTCATGGTGTCATCCTTATGATGGAGGCAAAGCTTTTTATACAGCGCTTGGCCATACAGTGGAAAGCTATAAGGACACAATATTTTTAGAGCATTTACGGCAAGGCGTCCTTTGGGTCGTGACGAAATGAAAGCCTAACGAATCAGAGTAAGATCTTCTTTAAAGTCTTTTACAAAAGTGCTTCCATTTAATTCGTAGATGAGATGCATCGAATACACATATACACCGGGCATCATTCGATCTTGTTTGATATGACCATCCCAGGCGAAAGGAAAAATGGTTGAGTTGAAAACCATGTTCCCCCACCGATCGAAAATAGAACCATCAATAGAAAGCACATTGATGTCAGTTCCTATGAAGATGGAAAATACATCGTTGTTACCATCACCATTAGGAGAAAATACATTTGGAATATAAATATCATCACCTTTGGTGCAATCGACTTCCGGTATGACTTCTACTTCATCTGAAATAGAAGTGCAATGAGTCGTAACATCAATACTATAAAGGCCGGGACCTGTTACCGTGATAGCTGGTGTGATATCTCCGGTATTCCATAAATAAGAAGCAGCAATAGATTGTGAAGCATCTAATAGGAAAACATCTCCTGCACACCAACGCAGAAGCGTGTCAAGATTTAGAATAGGTTGCTGCTGATCAATACCTACTTTAAGACTGTCTGATACAACGCCACAATGATTGCTGATTTGTAATGAGTAAGTGTTTGCTTTATCTGCAACTAATGTCTGACTATTACTTCCATCCTGCCAAAGAATAATATTTGACGTTGACGGAGCATTAAGTAAAATCGATTTGCCAGGACAAATAATGGTATCACGGCCCAGATCAAAAGGTTCTGGCGCGTCATCAAATGAAATATGGATACTATCTTTTCCTACACCACATGTATTAGATTCAGTCAACGTGTACGTTCCTGCAGAAGAGACTAGATATGAAGGAGACGATGATCCATCCTGCCACATCAGGGAAGAAAGATTTACACCATTCGAAGTCAATAGCAATGTATTGCCGCCACATAATGTAGTGTCAGGCCCAACATCGGTAGAAGGAGGTAAACCATCGATGTCAACTACAATGGTATCCGTATCTGAGCCACACAAATTGGAAACAGAAAGAATGAATGTGCCGGAACTGGAAGTGACAAATTCATCATTCACTGAACCATCCTGCCATAAATAGTTTACTCCCGAGATGCCGGCAGGAATCGTGACCACTTCTCCTATGCAGGCTTTGAGATCCGGTCCGAGATCAAGCTGAGGTCCATCTGTACTTATGGTGATCTGTATAGAATCAGTAGTCTCACCACATGCATTTGCAATAGTGAGGAAAAACATGCCGCCATGATCAATTTGATAAGTTGTATTTGTGGTACCATCCTGCCACAAATAGGTGACATCAGGAATATTCGGATCGAGCGTGATGACTTCACCAAGACATAAATTCTGATCCGACCCCAGATTCAGAGAAGGTACATCCGGTAGAAATGAAATTGTAATCGAATCTGTAGATACTCCACAGCTATTCGAAATAGAAGAATAAACGGTTGAACTATCGGTGACAATAAAATCTGCATTGGTAGAACCATCAGGCCAAAGAATATCAACATTAGAATACTCTATCGAAAGTGTAAGTGTTTCATCCGGACAAATAGCTGTATCAGCACCAAGAGAAAGAACAAATATGGCAGGTAGCGCATTGATCATAACCGTATCATGAGCAGTGCTGCAACTATTCACCACATCAATATAAATCAAACCGGGAGATGTCACTAAAAGGGATGGGGTCGAGGATCCATCCTGCCATGTCCACGAATCAACATTTGAAAATGCAGGTGTAATGATGACAGAATCTCCGGGACAAATATCAGTATCTAATCCAAGAGAAACTACCGGACCAGGTCCTCCATCTAAGATCATAACGGAATCAATGTCCGTTCCACATGCATTGGTGACGGTCAGTGAATAAAGACCCGGTGAAGAGATTGTAATTTGTGAAAGTAATGATCCATCATTCCACAAATAGGTAACACCAGCAATGCCTGCATCCAGTGTTGTCGTCAGTCCCTGACACAATGCAAAATCAGCCGGTAAATCAATAGACGGAGGATTTGTATTCATCGAGACCATTACAGTATCACTATATGACTTACACATATTATATACCCTGACAAAGTAAGTTCCTGCCCCATTGATCACTAAAGAATCTGAAGTACTCATATCAGTCCAAAGAAATTGTCCGATTGATGTATTTGCATATAGCACCATTTGTTGGCCGGGGCATAAGCTAAAATCAGGTCCAAGATCAGGGGGTAATACCAGCGGATTAAATAGCACATCAACAC
>JBATMM010000183.1:0-6625 GCA_049289835.1 Saprospiraceae bacterium
CACTTTATCCAAATCCTGCGAATACTGAACTCTTCATAAGCGCTGAGTCCGGGATAACGAAAGTTGAGGTCATGAATATGATGGGAAATAAACTACAGGAAATAAATTGCAACACACCCCTTTTAAATATAAATGTTTCCGCTCTTGTTCCCGGACTTTATTTGGCAAGAGTGAATGGAGAGAGCGTCAATAGATTCGCAGTTGTTCATTAACACGAATATTTGATATTGCCAACCCTATTGGCCTCAATTGAAAAATAAGATATACTTATACACATAAAATAGCTACCGCTGACAGCGGTTTTGCATTATAAAGGACTGACGTGCTTCATGGGACGCCAGTCCTTTTTATTTATTTAAGCCTGAATGATATGGGTTCGAAAAGCCAGGATCAATGTACTGAAATTTAAAAATGATTCTCGCTAAGATTCTTGTGTTTTGTGTATTAAGTATTATTCCTACTAACTGTTTCATTTGGGATCGGGGATTATCCTTTCTGATACCAGTTGAACCGGGGATATGTTTCTGAATTTTTGATTTCATTTTAACCATTATTTATTTTCTCATTTAAAAATTCCAACTATGAAAACCAAATTAAAATTTTGCCTTTTGGCAACACTTTTCTGTTGCATCCTCCATACTGTCTACGCGGGCAATGGCAGGGTCAACGCTAATGGAACCATGGACTTCAGCGTCAATTTTAGATATGTACCTGCCGCTGCGGATATCACCAATCTGGAAAATGCGCTTCGGGCTGCAAACACTATTATCTGTGATGCTACCGACGGTCAGGCCCGTTTTGGTACGATTCGGATTACAGCCGGAGCTGCCGGAGAAGATGAGGCCGACATATGGGTATTTGCAGAAAATGGGAGGTCAGCGGTATCATTTTTTTTTAATGGTTCAGGTTTCGGCAATTTGGGGAGCCACATCACTTTATTTCAGGGAGGAATAGATGGTGGAGTTATTGCCCATGAACTTGGCCATCTTGCTTTTGGCCTGGGGGATGAGTATGATGAGCAATGCCGCTGGGGTGGTCCATGCGGTATAGGTCCTTGTTTTGATGCAGGGATTAATGGTCAAAACAATTCTCTCATGCAGCAAAGCGGAATAGATCAAACAGAATTATGTGTTAATACAAATCACGATTTACTATCAGGAAATAATATTACCTGTCCGGGTGCGCGATGCGCGATGCCAACAGCATGTACTGATCCGAATTGTAGTGCGCAATGGAATACAACTACAAATCGCTTTGAGATGACTCAGCAGGAAATGATACATCCCGGGCTTTCATGCTGGGAGACCTTAGATCAAAATTATCCCAGTAATTTCAATCCGCCTGCCGGTCTTCCACAGGCGTTGGCTCCTGCAGGTTGTGGAGCACCTACATTTATTGTAGAAGATGCGGGTTCAGATATTATCATGCTGATCGTTGATCGTTCCGGAAGCATGAGTGAGAGAGTGAATCCTACGGATGCTGCCAGTCAAACGCGTTTACAATTTGCACAGGCTGCCGCACGTGCTTTTGTGGATCTTCGGACAGGTGACGGTTCATGGCTTGGTCTGGTTTCATTTGATGACGTTGCCACATTGGAACGAAATATGGATCCGGTGGCTAATGCTGCAGAAGCAACGACGATGAAAAACAAAATCGACGCATTGACTCCACGCAATCTTACATCTATCGGTGATGCAATGCTGGCGTGCCAGTTTCCATTTCAGGCGGCTGCTCTGGCTGCCCCTGCAAGAAGTCGAACTGCTTTTTTACTTTCTGACGGACAAAATACAGCAGGGTCTGATCCGCGGGCTGCAGATGATGTATTACGCTCGCAGGGTGTTCGTATATATACGATTCCTGTTGGTGATGCAGCTGATCGGGACTTGCTGTCCGATATTGCATCAACAGGTGGTGGAACAATGTTCGAAGCTGGAAATGGAATTGAGTTACCTCCGATCTATTTTGAAATGGCATCTATTTCCAAAGGATATGCCCTCAACCTGAAACGAACGCCGATGACGGTGATCGGAAAGAAAAGAGGAAACAACGATTCTAATATTCCCATTGAAATCGCACCGGGTATTTCAGCTTCTGAAATCGATTCTGTTGTATTCAATGTAGAAGCATTTGCTCCCCGGTTGAATGTAATGATGTCAACGAGGCAGTCCGATGTAAATCATTGGGCACCACTGTTCAGACTTCGTGGTCCGGGAGGTGAAGTGTTTACTAACACTGATGTCCAGGTTGTGACAAAAGATCCCTATTATATCTTAATCAGAATTCCTACACCCAGTGCCGGACGATGGGTGCTGGAGACAACCTCAGGAAATGGATTAAATCAATTATCATATGCCATAGCGCAAACTGAAAATCCAAATCCGGATCTTTTCGCCGATGTACGTCCACGAATCAATGTGAGTGCAACTCCGGCAACTATCACGGCAAATTGTTCATGGGCGGCTGATCTTGATCAGGGAACGACGTATTCAGGACAAGTGAAACGGCCTGATGGCTCAATCGTACCGGTTACTTTTACAAAAGATATCCATACGCGCTCCGTTTCCGCTCCGTTTAATGGATTCAATTACCGCGGGATCTATGAAGTTCAAGTACATGTTAATGTATCCTCATCTGCACAACTGCTCCCGGGAGAATCTATATTTTCAGGCCCTGATAATCCAGGTATTACTGTACAACCCTTTACTCGTGACCGGACGGCATATTTTCTTTTGAAAAGTGGAAGCCTGCCCCCTTGTCTGACGAATGATTGTGATGGAGATGGCATCCTCAATGATGATGAAGGACCCGGTGACATGGACGGAGACAGATTGCCTAATCCATATGATGATGATTCGGATGGTGATGATGTTCCTGACAGAGTAGAAGGAACACATGATACCGATGGTGACCATAATCCGGATTTTCTTGATCCGGACAGCGATAATGATGGCACGATTGACGGAAATGATCCTGATCATTCTGTAGGTGAGAACCATAATCCTAAAAAACTTTTGCTAAGTGCACATGTTGGTTCAGCACATCCACTGCAGGATTTGGATAAGAGAAGTGATGCAAACATACATGCACATTTCGATGTGACCTATCCGCTCACTGACAGATTGTCCGTGAAGGCAATGTTTGGGATCAGTCAGTTCACTGCTGAAACAGGAAGTAACATAGTTCACCCGAATTATCTAAATGCATCGGTCAATGCGATGTTGACATTTCCGCGACCGCATCAGATGAAACCATATGTGCAGTTTGGTCCTGGTATATATCGTGCGAAAAATGGGAATTCGGACCCGGGATTTAATATTGGGCTTGGTGTGATAGGAAGCCTGACGCAGGAGATTAAAATAGCGGCAGGAGTGGATCTTCATCAGGTCCGCGTCAAGGAAAATCCTGACCGGTTTTTGACGGCGCATCTGGGCATCTTGTTCAGGTAGGAATTAATGTGTAAAAAAGATTTGAAAAGCCTGGTTGTGGTTGACGCAACCGGGCTTTTTTTTGTCTCCTACTCCACTTTATCATCGCTCTCCGTGGCATCGAATCCTTTGTCCATACGTTGCAGCCATTGTTTTCTTTCTTCATGATGCATATTCATCCAACGTTCTCGCATCAGACCTTTCCCTTGCATCATCCAACCCGGTCCATGACGACCTCCGGGACCAATATGGCCGGTGAGAATACGCACCAACAATAATAAACCCAGAGACTGCAGATAGCTTAAAGATTTGAGACCGATTGTAATCACAACAATATTATTCCAAAGCAACATGACCAATAATCCCATAAGGGCAAACATGACAATCCTGAATGAAATTCCTTTAGCCATCCATCGTGCGTTTTGATTTCTCATCGCTTTATTTTTATTGGTTTATTATTTTTTCAAATTCGTTTCTTAATTTTTTCACAGCATAGCTTTTACGTGCAAGCAGTGTGTTGATCGAAATACCGGTCTTCTCCGACATCTCTCTAAAACTTACTTCATTCAGTTCGTTTTCAATAAACACTTCCCGCTGTTCGGGGGGTAATCGCATCAGCATTTTTTGCAACATATCCCAAAACTCCTTACTCTCTATGATTTCTGAAGGCAGATCCTCCTGTACCCAACGATCAAAGGACAGATCATCCTCCACATCATTTTCATCATTCTCCGCATTCACATCATCATTTTCAAGCCTGCTGAACGGGATGCTCTTTTTCTTTTTATTAAAATTAATAACCATGTTATTGGCTACTGTAAAAAGCCAGCCCCCTATCTGCCCGATGGTATCTACCTCATCCTGCCTGGATAACTGGTACCACACTTCCTGCGAGATATCTTCTGCTTCTTCCAAATCACTGATCCTCGATCTGACGAACCGCAGCAAACGATTTCCATATTCGGAAAACCATCCGGATATTTTTAATTCTTTGCTCTGCTGCTCACGCATCGTTAAGGCCGTCATTTTTTTGTCATCTATACTCGTAAGACAACTGTAATCCGGAATTATTGTATTCTGTCAATACAAAATAAGCAGAAGCTGTTAATCGACTCCTGCTTATTTGAAAATTGGCACAATCGGGTATTAATGATTTGCTTTCGTTGAATCATCCTCCACGGACTTGCTTCCCTGGTTTGATTCTGACTTTTCATTCTTCATACCTGCTCCTCCATGGCAGTCATGATGTTGAGTATAGCCACAATGGTGATCACATGGATGCCTGAAATGATTTCCTCTCCCGGTAAAAGCCATCAGTGAGGCGAAGGTGATGCCAGCCACGGCAAAGCCGAGGGCTAATTTTGTTCTTCTGTTCATTATTGTTGTTTTTAGTTTATTTAATCAATTACTTGTTGTCAGTAGTCACATCCGGCTCTTTGTTTCTTTCCGAAAACCCACAGCCATGGTGTTTCATTTTTTCAAAAAAAGCTTTCTTTTCTTCTTCACTCATTTGCTGAAATCGTTGTCTCATATGTCCACTGCCTTCAAAAGCGAAATCGGGCCCAAACCTGTGATCAAACCTTCGACGGCCACCAAAGAGGCGAAACATAAATCCGACAAGAAGAATAACGATTACAGCTTTCAACAAAAAGAAGGGAAAGGCAAACAACGCCAATCCACCTAAAATACCGAAGGCTACTACCTTTAAAATTTGTTTTGTCATTTTATTATTTGTTTTAAATTGTTTGTTATAAAGAGTATGACAAGTGATCAAAGAAATTATTGCAAGTGTCTGAAAATATTTTTGAAGTATCATGATACTGTCCAAAGACCTTGTATGATCAGGACCGTCAATCGTAATGAAGAACTTCACCCAATTCGAAAAATGGATACAAGTCATTGTGTTATGACCACTTTGCGTTGATGAGTGTGCAGGCTATTAAAGAACAGCAGGCAGAAATAGAAAACCTGAAAACGACCATCACGAATATGGATGCCAGGATGAAATTGCTCGAAGAAAAGCTAGCTCGACTGGAGAAATAAACTATACTAATGAGTTTCTGTCCGATAAATACTTCAGTCAGATTTATGATTAGATTTGCAGTGAGGCCCCGAAGAAGGGGCATCACTTTGTACATCATATCTCATGTCAAATATTGTATTGCACAAAGCAGAAAGTCGTGGAGATGCTGATCATGGATGGTTACACAGCAGGCATACATTTAGTTTTGCGGACTATCACGATCCTTCCCGTATGCATTTTGGTTTATTGAGAGTGCTCAATGATGATCAGGTCGCTGCGGGTATGGGTTTTGGCACACATCGTCATGACAATATGGAGATCATCTCTATCCCACTGGAAGGTGATCTGGAACATAAGGACAGCATTGGCAATACTACCGTCATCAGAAATGGTGATGTCCAGGCGATGAGTGCAGGATCAGGTATCTCTCATAGCGAATACAACAAGAATAAAGACAGGCAGGTAAAATTTCTGCAGATCTGGGTTTTTCCTAACAAGCGGAATGTGACTCCGCGATATGATCAGATCACGCTCAACACAGTTGATCGTCACAATACACTTCAGCAGATCGTATCACCGAACGCTGACGATGCAGGTGTATGGATTCACCAGGACGCATGGTTTCATCTCGGACGTTTAGACAAAGATTATTCAGTGGACTACACGATAAAGAAAGATGGCAATGGTGTGTATGCCTTCATTTTGAAAGGCGATTTTACCATTGACAATAATGAATTACATGAAAGAGATGGATTGGGAATCTGGAATGCAGCTAAAATTTCTTTGAAAGCAAATTCACAGGATGCAGAAATTCTGCTGATGGAGGTGCCGATGAGTTAAATCAAAATTATTTTATTATGAAATTCAGAATCATATTCTATTTTATCGCCCTTTCAATAATATCAATATCATGTAACCATGACAAAGTTTCTGCTCTGGAAGGTTGCTGCGGAAACCCTGCACTTGATGAAGCCATAGGTAATGGTCATATTTATTTACCAAATATCTTTACACCTAATTTCGATGGCATTAATGATCGTCTTAATGTTTATGGAGACTCCCTAAGTCGAATTCTGAGGATGGAAATTAAAGATATTGGAGGAAGAGTGGTTTATGATACTTCTAACATTCTCCATAATGATTTTCATGCAGGATGGAACGGTAAAGTTGATGGGGT
>JBATMM010000184.1:0-3134 GCA_049289835.1 Saprospiraceae bacterium
CAAGAATAACGTTCGGTAGTTCGAGGGCGGAGACACTCGAACGTCAGTACTTTTAAATTTAAATCTTGGTTTGACATCATATTTACGGATGAAATAAAAAGAGAACGGACAGGTAATGACCTGTCCGTTCTCTTTTTATTTTATTGATTTTATTTGCAATCAATCATCACCACTTGTTGTGCCCTTACCTGATTTTATGACTTCTCCCCTGTCCCCCCCCATGCCGGTCAAATACGCCACGATGATACCGATGACGACCGTTTGTATGAGACGAAAAACATCATCGATCAAATATTCCTGCAGCGGCGCTGCAGCTATCAAAGCATACCAAAAGAACCCCATCGGGATCCAGACTAAAAGCGTAGCCCAGAAACCAAAGCGTGCACCCTCACCTGCCGGAGAGCCACTACCTCGTCCCATGACGAAGACATACGCGAAAGCAAAACAATAGATCAGCATCCCAATGACAAGCCACATCATGTCGGGTTCCGGTCTGGCACCAGGCATAGGGGTCATGCTGTTTTTCATGATAATACCGTACCATAGTCCGTCAGTGAGAAACATAAATACGGTAGCGGCTAAAGCAGCAATTGCAATTTTTCCGAGTTTCATTTTGATTAATATTTAAAGGAGTGAATTAATCGTCATCAATATGGTGTTCAGGTATGTCACCTAAAAAGTAATGTAAACAGGTAAAAGAAAGGATTGTATGTGCCAAAAATGCCGGAATATTCCGGAATGGTTTGGTATTAACAGAAATCAGATACGATCAGGGATTATAGATCTGTGTGTTAATTTCGTAAATATAATTATTTAATCCTTTATTTCAGATGGCAGGAAAATAAGCACAATTATTATTCAATATCTTTGGAGGTATCGCCCCAACAGAACGCAATGCAAGATAAGGAAGTAAGAAAGCTGGCTGCTGTCATGTTTACGGATATCGAGGGCTATTCTGCCATGGTTCAGCAAAATGAGAAGGGGGCCTTGACCAAAGTCTCCGCTCACCGGCAATTTCTCGAACAATACACATCTCAGTTTAACGGTAAGGTTGTTCAGTTTTATGGTGACGGGAGCCTTTCCATCTATGATAGTGCCGTGGATGCGGTGTACTGTGCGATACAAATGCAACAAGCTTATCGCACCGGTGAACCTGTGCCTGTTCGAATCGGAATCCATGTAGGCGATATTGTATTTAAAGACAATACCGTTTTTGGTGATGGAGTCAATATAGCATCACGTATCCAGTCTACAGGAATCCCCAATAGCATCCTGATTTCTCATCGTGTACAAACTGAGCTGGCGAATCATCCTGATATCAGGACGAAATCGCTTGGTCAGGTACGGTTGAAAAATATTTCAACACCTATTGAAATTCTTGCCGTCACCAATGATGGTCTAGCCGTGCCATCACAACGAAGGAAGATTAAGAATCTGAATCTTCTATTGCGATACGCAGCCATCATAGGTCTCGCTATTGTAGTCTTTTGGTTTATTAAGCATCAGCTGCCAAAAAACAAATCCGAAAATAGTTTTAAAGAGGAATCTATTTCGGTGCCTGTATTTGCAAATAATACAAGTGATCCTTCTTTAGATCAAATCGGGCAGATGGCCTCTCACTGGATTACAAAAGAATTGAGTTCTACACCTAAGGCACATGTTGTTTCATATGAGTCAGCCAGCGAGATGATCAAATTGGCGGATATAAATATTTCAACACCAAGAGGTCAAAAACAATATGCTGCACTGACTGGTGCTGTCAATATAGTGGAGGCCGCATACTATCTGATAGGACCTAAACATGATTCATTGTTGATGGCCGGATTTTTCACCAATCTTGAGACCGGTGATGTACTTGACCTTAAATTAAAGGATGTGAAATGCAGTTCGTCTAATCCGATGGATTGTATCAAGGCCATGTCAGACCAGATCAAAGGATACTGGGCCAGTCGTGATGATCGCATGCTGACGCCCCCCAAATATGAAGCTTATAAAGCCTACCTGGCGGCTCGCAGCGCATGGCGAACCAAAGACAATGCATTCGTTTTTGAACAACTGAATAATGCAATAAAACTTGATCCCGGATTTATCGATCCATACTTCTTAATGCTGGACTATTTTTTTAATGAGGGGAATAATGCTGCAGCGCAGGATACCATCGAAGCCATGCGAAAGAAATTTACAGAGCTAGATGACCGGGAGCGGAATATGCTTGACTATCATACGGCCGATATTGAAGGAAAGAATAAAGAAGCATATAAATATTTCATGAAAGAATATGCAAAGGATTCGATGGATATGTTCACCAACAATTCAGCCATGGTCCTGGCCCTGATGTATAAAAATGATCCTGTGAAAGCCCTTGAATTTTTTAATGAAATTCCATTTGATAGTCTTCATGTGGAAGGCTGTTCGTATTGCGTGGAACGATTGGACCTGGCGATGAGAGCGGCACTCGAATCCGGTAATATGAAAGTAGCGGATCAACTGGCTCCGAAACTTAATGAGGCTCTTTATTCACGTCTGTCTTATGGAATGTTGATCATGTATGATGTCTGGAAAAATGACACAATGCATATAAATCAATTAATTAATGAGGCCAAAGCGAAACTTCCGGAGAATGCAAGATGGGAATATCTCAATTACCTGACCGGAAGGTTGTTCCTGCTTCGTGGTGAGAAATCACTTTCGTTACATTATGCTGAAAGAGCCATTGCCATTTATGCGATAGATCCGTCTAAAAATGGACGGATGTTAGCCAGAAGTTATTACCTCGATGATCAGTTAGAAAAAAGTTTGAAATATTATAAAACATCCATTCCTATAGTGCCAAGGGAACCCTGGCTTATCGTAGCTGAAATGGGAATGATCTATGCCCGTATTGGTGATACTACCGAGGCTCTGAAGACAATATCGAAATTGGAGAGCATGCGTGTTGATTTTGAATACGGAGCTACCGAATATTACCAGGGCCGTATCTATGCTTTATTGGGTGAAAAGGAAAAAGCAATATCATTACTTGAAACATCACTTCAAAAGGGTCAAAAATTTGAATTGTGGGCGACGTTTACGAATGACCCGGATCTGCTGTCTTTGAAGGATGATCCCGAGTATAAGAAGATGATCGGAAAATA
>JBATMM010000185.1:0-1833 GCA_049289835.1 Saprospiraceae bacterium
GTATTACTCAATGGAATGAAATTGGGTGCCGTTCCCTTTCCATTCATGTACGGCGCAGGACCGGAGAATGATAGAGTGCTTGTATTGATTCAACTCAGTGGAGGTAATGATGGACTAAATTGTGTTATACCTGTAGATCAATACAGTGCATTGAGTGTGTTGCGTCCGAATATTTTGATTCCCGAATCCAGTGTCCTTCCTATTGAAACAAGCTTAGGATTACACCCGGCCATGACGCATATGCAGCAGTTATATCAGGATGGTAAAATGGGCATTGTGCAGGGTGTCTCTTATCCAAATCAGGATCGATCACATTTCCGTTCGACAGATATATGGACTTCAGGTTCTTCGGCGACAGAATATATTTCTACAGGATGGTTAGGAAGATATTTTTATAATTCCTATCCGGATTATCCTGAAGGTTATCCTAATGCAGATCATGAATCACCCTTTGCATTGACGATGGGATCACTTGTATCTGAAACATGCCAGGGTCCGATCACAAATTTTTCCCTCGCCCTGAATGATCCGTTTGCATTAAAGCCATTGGATGAAGGCGAGACTGGTGGTTTCCCTGACAATAATTATGGTAAAGAATTGAGGTTTCTGATTGATGCGATTGCACAGACAAATGCGTATTCAGATGTTATCCTCAATGCTGCAGAAGGAGGCACCAACAATGTTGATTATCCGATGACCAATCGTCTTGCGGGCCAGTTGAAAAATGTAGCATTGCTCATATCAGGAGGTTTAAAAACAAAAGTATATATCGTTTCTCTTGGTGGTTTTGATACACATTCCGGGCAAACAGATGATGATCATACACAGGGTAATCATGCTACACTGCTTGGACAATTATCAGAAGCTATGGGCTTATTCCAACAGGATTTGAAATTGGCCGGTCTGGATGAGAAAGTGATCACAATGACATTCTCAGAATTTGGACGGCAGATCAAATCAAATGATAGTGTGGGCACTGATCATGGTACTGCTGCACCTTTGATGCTCTTTGGTCCATGTGTTAAACCAGGAGTCCTGGGGGATAATGCTCAAATCGATACAGGTGCAGACCCACAGGAAGGCGTTGCCTTGCAATATGATTTCAGATCAGTATATGGAACTGTCTTGAAAGATTGGTTAGGCATGAGCGAAAAGGATGTGAAAGCCATTCTAAGCCCCGATATTCAATTCCTTCCACTGATCGAAGGATGCTCCATTTTCACAGCCATCCAGAATGAAGTATTTAAGGATGTACATTTCAAAATTTATCCTAATCCGGCTTCAAATAACACAACTTTAGAATGGTTGTCAAACGGTGAGCCATGGTCCGCAACAATGATGGATAAGTGGGGACATACTATTAAATCATGGACAGGTTCGAAAGCTGCCAATTCAATTGTAACCCAAAATGTCAACCTGCCCGGTGTGCCTAGTGGGCATTATTTCATTCATCTTAAACAGGGTAATCAAAGTGTGACAAGAGGGGTCATGGTTAATTAGAGATGTCATCAATTCAAATCTATAACGGTCGTAGAGACGCGATTTAGGGTTGGTGAGCTGTAGCATCAGGTTGTGTAAAGCAGGTCGAACTATCGCGTCTCTTTTTTTTTATTCAGGCAAACACGATTTATCGCGTCTCTGTTTTTTTAATTCTAGAATTGAGTACAAATCCGATTTTTTCCCCCAATTAAAATATATACCTGTATATCTGATCTTTCAATTTGAAGGGAGGTTAAGATTTATTAGGTAAATTTGATTGAATGTTAAAAATTAATGTGGATTGCAAATGAATAACCGAAGAGATTTTCTCCGATTGTCAGGATTGGCTGGTGC
>JBATMM010000186.1:0-3155 GCA_049289835.1 Saprospiraceae bacterium
AGCTTTGACCGTCCATGCACCGATGATATTGGTATCAAGATTACCTGGTACACAATCATCTTTTTTGCATGACGAAGAAAAGATCAACGTGAGGGAGAGAAGGGTAAATAAAAATGATTTCATAAAATGTTAATTTTTCGTTTGTGATTTAAGTAAAGGTAAAAAGAAAGACTAAAAGCGAATAACGAATAACGAGTAACAAATAACGAGTAACAAATTGCGGCTCACATCTCAAATTTGACGACTCACATCCCAGCTATTTGAAGTTTATCAACTTCAAATCGATATCACGTCCCCGCTATTCGAAGTTTATCAACTTCGAATCAATATCATGAAACAAGTTCTTTTTTGAAATCATTCTCAGGCAGCCTGTGGCTGCGATTGAAAAATCAGATCACAAACCCGTGATTTCCTTTCTCCCAGGCGCGTACATACTTCTTACAGATTAACGCTTACTTACTAACTGATGAAGCCGTTGTAAATTTTTCAGGAAAATTATCCACGGGTGGTAAAGTCTTTAAATAGGCAAAAATGGCTTTGAGATCCCGATCTTCCATATGCGTATACATTGTCCAGGGCATCAGCGTCTGTTGAGTTCCGGGTGTAACCTTACGGTCCTGATATGTGCTGTCGCTGTATTGTCTGAATTTCTTCATGAACATTTCTTCTGTCCAGTTGCCGATGCCGGTGGCATGGGGAGTAATATTTGCAGAACGTGCTATTGAGCCATCAGGAAAAGGGAATTCTCTTCCGCCGGCGAAATCCTCTCCTACAAATTTTCCTTTTTCCTGACGGGTATGGCAGGTATGGCAAGAGGCGGCAGTGACGAGATATTTTCCATATTCGACTGTGTTATCACGTGAAGGAGCTTTCACCAATTTTGCTTTTTGCGGGATGGTATTGATGATAAAATTCATCGGAAAATCTGAATGAGATTTTGCCGGTGCATTTTCAATACCGGGTAATGTCCGAATATAGGCGATGACCGATTTGATATCTTCTTCATCCAGTTGGCCGAAATTGGGATAGGGCATAATGGGAAATAGCGGGTGTCCGTCTTTTGATACACCGGTAGTAATGGCTCTGAAAATTTCACCATCGGTCCATGAAGAAAGAGCGGCAGGTGTTATATTTTTTGCCACATATGCCCCGGGAAATCCTAATGTCTGATCAAAGACATCTCCACCTTTTCCTTCAGTTCCTCTCACAATAGGTCCGGCAAATAAACTCCAGTCTCTTGAAGAATGACAATCGATACATACCATGACATAATTCGCCAGGTATTTGCCGCGTTCGATACGTTCGGGAGTGGCTTCAACTTTCAGATCTGGTGCAGGACCTACATTCGGCAGAGCCGTTTTTAAGTAAGTAAGAAGAGCAGCGATCCCTACGACGACAATAGCAATAAGGATCAGGAGGAATTTAAGTACTTTTTTCATGAAGGTGGGTCGTTTTGTTTTTTAAAAGTAGAAAAAATATTCATAATGTTAAGCGTCGGTTGACCGACGTTTTGGCGTCTGCAAGGCTGTGCCTTGTTTAATGGATTGGTTTATTTAAAGCGCAGATTTGAACACACCAGAACGTCGGTCAACCGACGCTCAACATTGATAATTGTAATTAAAGATTCGCTATTACATCATGATGATGATGAATGCAACGATAACCAGGGAAAGCAGGTGATAACTGGTGTTGATGAAAAACAATTTCCATGATTTCATTTCCCAGGCTACGGTGTTGAGATCAAGTGGCAGAAAGAATCCAAGCCAGGTGAAGAATGCAGCCTGACCTGCGAGTTTCATTGTTGGTTCGGTTGAAGCGGGCAGACCCCAGGTCACAGGATTCCATGCGGCGATATTATGTGCAAACACAAAGGCCATCAGGAAATTGCCAATAATCATAATGACCATCCCTTTGACCATAGCACCTGCAGGTGGTTTTTGGGTCATATCAAAACCCATTTCTTTTCCCCATGCTTTTCCGAAGAGTGGTGTATACCAGATAAACCCAAGAATAAAATTGGCAACGACAGCGATGAGAATCGCTACATAGTTGATTTCAATGTGTGGCATAGTTCGATTTGTTTTTAGTATAAAAGGATGAAACTAAGATAAAAAGGGTTTATGAGTTTATAGTGTTATTGTCACATTCTAAATCTTATATATCCCTGTTTTCACAGCATATAATACAAGTGCCACTCTAGTCTTCACGCCAAGCCTAACAAACAAAGCATCTCGATAACCTTCTACTGTACGAGGACTGCAAAACATTTTTGCGCCAATCTCTTTATAAGTCATTTCAGTGCAGGCATATTGTAAGAAGGTAGTTTCGCGGTCATTTAAAGTAATTAGTGAGTTGGATTCGATCTGGCCTTTCGCCAGGCTGCGCAGCAATCGGCTGCTCGCCCAATCAGGATAAAAATATCCTTTGGTCATCATCTGATTCAATGCCTTCTCCAGGTCCCCAGGATGAACGTTTTTATGAATATAGCCTGCAGCCCCACATTTGATCATTTTCAAAAGAGATTCATCATCCTGTTGCATCGTCAGTGCCATGATCTGGATTTGCGGAAAATTTTGTTCCAACCAGGACGCAGTTGCATATCCGTCCATTAGCGGCATCGAGATATCCAGCAATATGATGTCAGGAATTTCTTTTGTCTGTATCAGCCGTTCTGTCAGCACTTGTCCATTTTCGCATTCATATAAAACCCTGTAACCCGGAAAGCAATCAATAATCGCCCGGATCGCTTTTGCAATCAATAGATGATCATCCACGATGACAATAGTGTGTTCCATATCAGATTTGCAAGGGGATAGGTATACGGGTTATGAAGATTGTGCCCTTTCCAGGTTTAGCATTCAATTCAAATGTTCCATTCAGGCTATCAACTCGTCTCTTCATATTGGCGAGTCCCATTCCTTTTTCCTGTGAAGCATGAATATCAAATCCTAAGCCATCATCTTTAATCGTGAGACAGACATGTCGATTATGTTCAGTGAGATGAATCTCAATCCGTTTGGCTTGAGCATGTTTAAGACTGTTTTGTATAAACTCCTGGACGACACGGAATAAATTACTCTTTGTTTCAACGGAAAGAATAGTATGATTTTCAATAAACGTGAATATATGTGTCATGCCGGTTGAGTTGACCAGGT
>JBATMM010000187.1:0-3737 GCA_049289835.1 Saprospiraceae bacterium
TGGTTCATCAATGTTTTTGTAAATGAAATTCCGAAACAAATGGGCATCAATGCCACGCCGCGTTTTTTATTTTTATACTTAAGATTAAAATCGCGTACATCGTTAAATATTTTTTCAAAATCAAAATGACTGTCAGCCTGACTCCATGTAGTGATGGCTTCACTATCTGCTTTTTGTCCATAAGGAAATTCTGCTCCCGGATGGATCAGGTTTTTTTGTTGAATGACAAAAGGACTAACGTTTAATTTTTCTGCAGCATGAGAGATTGCTGATTCGATGACAAACATTCCCTGTGGACCACCAAAACCACGGAAGGCCGTATTCGGTGGCAGATTGGTGCGACAACTATACGCGGTAGCAGTCACATGAGGAATAAAATATGAATTCGTGCAATGAAATAACGTACGTTCCAAAACAGCCGGCGAAAGATCTGCTGCAGCACCAGCATTCTGATAAAAGACGACTTCATATGCCTGAATGTTGAGGTCTTTATCAAGACCTATTTTATAATCAGCAGAATACGGATGGCGCTTACCAGTCATACGCATGTCTTCCAATCGATGTAGACTGTACTTTACAGGTCGATTAGTAAGCTGTGTACCCAGTGCACACAGACAAGCCCACGAACTAGCCTGATCTTCTTTGCCGCCGAATCCTCCGCCAAGACGACCCACTTCCACTTCTATGCGATGCATCGCGAGACCTGTTACCCTTGCAACCGTTCGTTGCACGGCAGTTGGTCCCTGCGTAGAAGAATAAATCTTAATTCCGCCGCCTTCCATCGGTACGCTGTATGCGCCCTGAGTTTCAATATACAGATGCTCCTGTCCATTGACATCAGCTCTTCCGGAAAAGACATGAACACAATCTTTGAAAGCTAAATCCGAATCACCCATCTTAAATTTCTTCGGCGGAATGATCAGTTCGTTTTTTACAAAAGCAACCCTGGGATCGGTTATTATTTCAAGAGGCTCGATTACAGCTTTTATTTTTTTCGCGGCAGCATGCGCGATTGCTTCTGTTTCTGCAAGCACAAGCGCTATCGGCATGCCCTGGAAATGAACATGTCCGTTAGCTAACAGCGGTTCATCAGGAACGATCCCCCCGATTTGATTTTCGCCGGGAATATCTTTTGCAAGAAGAATCCTGACCACGCCCTGCGTTTTTAATGCGTGTGACACATCCACAGATTTGAGAACTCCATGCGCTATAGGCGAATCAAAAACACATGCGAACAATGTGTTGTGAATTAACGGAATGTCGTCAAGATAAACGGACTCACCCCGCACATGACCATATGCATCCGTATTCGTCATGACGCCGGAAATAATTCAGTGAAATGAGCAAGGAACAATTGTTTCATCAGCAATCGTTTATAGCCTGCCGAACCACGCACATCTGATATAGGTGAGATTTCAGACTCAAGTATGAAAATCAATTCACGCAATGTCTCGTCATCAAATGGAAATAACTTAAACAACAAACATGAAGAAGTATTTTTTAGATAGAGCGGAATAGGTCCAACACCGCCGGCTGAAATATGGGCCTCAACGATCAGTTCATCTTCTACACGCAGAAACATAGCCGTATTGACCGTAGCGATATCAAGAAATGTTCTCTTGCTTACTTTTTCAAAATTAAAACGGCTACAATGATCAGGTTTTTTGAAATAAATTTTTTCTACTATCTCATCGTCAGTTTTGGCAAGCTTCTTATATCCTTCATAGAAATCACGGAGGGGAATTTCGCGTGAATTCCCTGAGAGTGGAGTTGCCAAAGGCAACTCCGCATCCTGGATTTGATTACGAACGACAACAGTTGCATCCAAAGCAAGAAACCAAACAGTCATATCGCCTATCGGTGATGCATTGACAAGATTACCGGCTATGGTAGCCATGTTGCGAATGGGCGTGGAGGAGACAAGCTTTAAATGTTGTTTGAGTTTTGGAAATATTTCGTTCATGATCGGCGATTCAAGCAGATCAGTGACCGTGGCTTCTGCGCCTATTTCAATATGTCCATCGACTTCACGGATTTCTTTCAAAGAATTTCTGTTGAAGACATTTATAGCCACTGAGTGAACCATATCTTCCGGACGTTGTACATATAAATCTGTACCTCCGCTGACGATTGTATATTTTTTAATTGGTTCATTTGATTCACTCTCTGATGTAGATGCATTGATCCCTTTGAGGCGGTCTTTGATGTCAGCAAACCATGTGGGGACTATTTTTTGTGCAATGGCAAATGCTGTGGGAGAATCACTCACATTTGTATTCAGAAGATTGATCAGTCTTGTCGACGCTCTTTCAATTGATTTATATCCTGTGCAACGACAGATGTTGCCATCGATAGAAGCGATAGCCGCTTCCTGTGAAGCGCTTTTATTATTCAGACAAAACCCTGTGAGTGATACTACGAATCCAACTGTACAGAATCCGCATTGTGTACCATTTTCTTCAACCATGGCTTTCTGCACTGGAGTTAAATGACCAGTAGCAGGATTGATGCCTTCGATCGTCACAATATGTTTGCCCTCAGCATTAGATAATGGCATCAGGCAGGAAGTCATGGAACGATAGGTGACTTCACCATCGCGATAATCACCTACAAGAATCGTACAGGCACCGCAATCGCCTTCGCGGCAACCTATTTTAGTTCCGGTCAGATGTTTGTGATAACGTACGAAATCAAGCACCGTCATACCCGGAGGCATGTCGGTATGAATCGTATCGTTGTTGAGAATAAATGAAAGCATTGTAGTCCGCTGACAAAGATGTCTTGTAAGGTAACATCAAAAACGTCGGATTAAAAATACACCCAGAATCACCAATGCAATGCCTATCAATCGAGGTAGATTTATTTCCCTGATGGGAATACCTAAAAATCCAAAATGATCGATGGGTAATGTAATCAACATCTGCCCCAGAATGACAAGACTAAATGTCAGAGCTATTCCAAGGCGAGGAACAGATATAACAACAGCAGTGACAAAAAATGCTCCGCACAGTCCGCCAAGCCACGAGATCGCCGGTGCATTTTTGATATTATTTAAAGTATTTAAAGGAATCCTTGCCGCAATAATGTAAACGAAGAGTCCGAGCAAGCCAACTGCAAATGAAAAAAAAGATGCCAACAAGGGACTTTGAACATACGTAGCAAGCTTGTTATTGATAGCACCTTGTGTGGGCATCATCATGCCGGCGATGAGGGCGAGAAATATGAATATCCAGGGCATTTGCTGTAGGGTTTATGGGTTTATGAAGTTTATGGGCTTATGAAGCTTATATGCTTATAGGTTTATTTGGGTATGAATTGGTAAGGTTAATGTTTAGCGGCGTAAAAAAAATTTGGATTTAAAATTTTACTGGATTTATTATTTCATCATGCATCATGCGTCTGGCATCATGCGTCTGGCATCTGGCATCCATTTCAATATTCCACTTTATCATCTTTATGACTCCAGATTTTGAAAACCTGCAATGCATCTTCACGAAGTATTTGTTCCATCGGGATGGTTCTCTCTTCAATTGTGATTTTTAATTCGGTATAAATAAAATCATCATCGAAACCAATCTCTGCCGCATCATGTCGCGAGCATGCGAAATATACTTTTTTCGGACGGGCCCAATAAATGGCGCCGAGGCACATAGGACAGGGTTCACATGATGTGTATAGTTCACAATCATCGAGTTGAAAGGTGTGGAGATGGTCACATGCATTTCTGATGGCTATAA
>JBATMM010000188.1:0-2717 GCA_049289835.1 Saprospiraceae bacterium
TCTAATGAAAATGCAAGTGTATCTCTCATGGAAGCCATGTCTTCCGGCTGCGTAGTCATCACATCAGATGTGTCGGGATGTCCTGAAACAGTTGGGTCCGCAGGAATATGCATACCTCCGGCAAGGGTGGATATAATACAAAAGACTTTGAATTCTCTCATGCATGATATCTCGGCGCAAGCTACTTATATGCATGCGACCAGACAGCGTGCAACGGAGAAATATGCGTGGCCTTCAATCACAGATCGGTATCTTAATCTTTTACAAAATAGCACTGCGAAATGAGTCAGTTGAAAAGGGATACGCAGATGACATTAATGAGCCGTATCCCGGTCATGCTGTTAAGTTTTTTATCTGTTGTGTTACTCACTCGTCTGTTAGGCCCTGAAGGAAATGGGGTATACACTTTCATTTATGCCGGCCTAAATCTTTTCATTACGATTATTGGATTCCAGCTTGACGGTTCACTTACTTTTTTTCTTTCCAATAAAGGGTATGACAATAATAAAGTGCTCAGTACGATTGGTTCGTTTTTTCTTTTGACAATTTTAGTTTTTGTCCTCGTTTTATTTTTCATCATTTATTTAATCCCTGGAGGACAACATCTTTTTATTCCTGATGAGCAACCGGTATTTTTTTTCCTTTGCTTCCTGGCTATTTCTTTTACACTACGGACAGCATCAAATCTGATTCAGGCAGCGTTGAGAGGATTGTTCCGGTTTAAATCCTTCAATATTTATATTACAATAATTCAATTATTCCCTGTTTTGCTATATGGCATGCTGCTGTATTTAAGCCTAAGTTCAAGACAGAATTTTCCGATGATCACTATTTTTAAAATAATACTTATCTCAGAATCGATTTTACTTCTGACAGGAATATTTATTTTATGGAAAACACATGAAATTAATTTCTCCCCTGATATCCATACCTACAGAAAATCGATTGTCCATTACTCCTCTAAAAATCTATTAGGTACAGTGGGTCATTTCCTGAATAAACGACTTGATGTTTGGTTTGTTGAATTTTATAGAGGAATGAATTCCCTGGGCCAATACGGGCTGGCCACACAGATCACAAATTTTATCAGTGAAGCATTGACACCATTTAACCAGGTACTTCTACCTTATCTTTCAGGTTCATCGACTGATCAACATAACATTATGGTTGGAAGAATAGCCAGATTGAATTTCTGCTTCGCTATTATCGCTGCTATGATGATCGCCGGTTTGTCTTGGCTCTTTATACCGCTTTTATTCGGTCATAAATTCGATCAGGCTATTCCCGCTTCCCAAATTCTGTCCATCGGGATCATTTTTATTTCTCAGCGATTAGTATTTACTAATTATTTCAAAGCCACCAATCAGATCAGTTACGCCATAAAAGCATCCTGGGGTGGAGTGATCATTACAGTAGTACTCGATCTGATTCTCATTCCACTCTTTGGAATCATAGGTGCTTCAATTGCTTCAGTCTTTGCCTATGGCACGACAGCTATTTTTCTTGTTTATCATGTTTCCAAAAAAATAGATCTCAGTCTTAGGGATATTATTTTTATAAAAAAATCAGATATTATCTGGTTATTATCCAGGAAACCGGAAACAGATCATTCGTCGTTGAAGAATAATTAATGATTACATCCAGAACTTATCCCTGAACCTGTATATTCCAAACCCAATAGCGAAAGCCCCCAGATATCCCAACCATCCGGTTTTTGATAACGGAGGTTCGTAATAAAGATCAATGACATGTTTTCCGGCCTCAACATATAATCCTGTAAAT
This sequence comes from Saprospiraceae bacterium, assembly GCA_049289835.1. GTDB lineage: Bacteria > Bacteroidota > Bacteroidia > Chitinophagales > Saprospiraceae > Opimibacter. The sequence goes on from JBATMM010000188.1 coordinate 1,783, forward strand.
CCAATATCGGCCTGAATCAAATCCGATTTGACATCATCCACGTTCACCTTCCATCCGATGTCATAGGGTATGGAGAAGAAAACAACAGAAGGCTTGTCTACTTCGATACTTCCTATAATTCTATTTTGATCAAAATAAGTCATCTTCATCGATTTATCAGTCATAGTACGCATATGATCAAGTACTGTACTTGCGGTCCCTTCTAGAGAAGAGAATGGAATCTTATTCAATTTCATATGCCCGTCAAATACATTATCTTCCAATATCACGCCCTGGTAAATGGCTGCTTGCTTCTCATCGACTGGCACATTTTTGAAATCATCATAATCAATATATTGATCAAAAGGAATACCAAAAGGAATAAACATTTTATTTTGATAAATGTGTACATCTCCTTCTTTTGATATCTCAGAATACAATGCCGGATTTACAGTGGTCTGCGCATTATCCTTTGACAACAAATATTTAATTGAAAAAAGAGAATGCAGATACTGATTGTTGGACAAACCAAGTAACCATCTCGTATTTCTTTCCTGGCTACCATCGATGATACCCATTTCATCCAGGAAGCGGACATAATTTTTATGGTTGTGGGATTGATACATTTTTGTTCCGAAAAAATCCTGCACCATACCATCGTTGTAACCAGATTTTACCGAACCATAAACCTTATCCATTCTATAAAACAATCCAGGATCGTTCTTTTTGATATACTCCACAGCTTCCATGGAATAATCAAATTGATATTTTTTATTCCTGATATCAGCCTTATGGATGGAAACTCTTTCATTAAATGCAGGCCATGAAAAAATACCAGCCTCGATAATCACAGTCACTAATACTATTGGAAGAATAAACCTTTTGAATCTCTCATTTGGAATCATCCATATAAGAACTGAATAGATTGCTAAAAATAAAGAGGCCTTTACCTGCAC
>JBATMM010000189.1:0-6222 GCA_049289835.1 Saprospiraceae bacterium
ACCACTTCCGGTTTTAATCTTCCATCTTCGACAGGACCCCGGCTTGAAAATCCTGCTAAAGCATCTGTAATCGTGATGGCGCCTACAGTGAGTACATTTTTTGCAGGCTGATATCCTCCGGCTACTGTTGCATATCCTGTAGGAAAAGGAGAACATGTCAGCCCCCCTGAGTTGCCGGCAGAAAATACGTGAAGTAATGAAGGATAGTCAATGATCATCGCATCGAGTGCAGCGCTTGTACCATCATAATCACCGATGTAGGCACAGTCTGTCAGTGCAGAGCCATAAGAATTGTTCGTAAGGCTCATCCCAAAATCATTGAAGTATTGTGGAGAAGCCCAGAGGATGTCTGAAAAATTTCTGACCAGTACGTGAGCATTTGGGGCGTATCCGAATCCAAATGCAGGATCAAGAAGTCCTGCTCCTGTACTGATGCCTGAGACCTGAGTGGCATGATCACTTTCTCCAAAGCTTGCAAGATCTATGACTGAAGAAGAGAGATCTTCGTGTATACCCAGACGGCCGCCATCACCGATACCTACAGTTATACCTGTTCCGTCAAGGTTTCGGGTGAGTGGTGATTTCAGGCCCCAACCGCGTTCTGCATTTAATAATCTGTAGTTGATTGGCTCATCATGAGGAATAGATTGTATGTATGCAATCCAGGGTGTATTGATAAGCTTTTCCATACTACTTCCACGAACTTCCACATCAATAAATCCAAATGGCATGGCCCGCATGTCCAGAAGAGTAATGTTATTGTCTCCAGCCCATGATTCGATTTCTGAGATCAACATGCCCGGGGCAACTGTAAGTCTTAGTTTATTAAGATCAGATCTGTCCGAAAAAGCTATTGCGTTTTTATAATCAGGGCTTACATCGAAGAAATATTTTAAGTAATTATCATTTGTTAATCCTTTGACACGAATCCAATATATATGATCGTGAAGTGCATATAAGATTTCAATTCCCTGCCCGCGAAGTGATTCTCTTTCTCCTGATGAAAGAACATGGTCTGGTTTGAAGAAGTGGAACTGAGCCTGCGTTGAAGCGCGTGAAGAGGCCGTGGTTATTACAACAGGGAAGGTGCCGGTTTTGAAAGTAACTACCTGCTGTGCGACTGAAAGCTGGCAACAGAGGAAGAAGAGGAAGGAGAAAATGGAGGCACGAATGACATGTATGTAATTCACTACCATAAAAATACAAAATCCGGACTGTCTGAGGAACGGCATTTTGCCTTTGTCAGTGTTGGCCATAACGAACACATGGCTATTTTTTATTATTTCAATTTTGAAACAGGTCAAATAAAAAATTGGAAAAATTTATTTTTCATTTTATGGTCTTAATAATTCTATTATCTTTCGTCCTGATCAAAAAGATTTTTCGATGGAGAATTTTCGGTCGAAAAACCAACAAATTATGATCCTCAGGAATCCCTCTTTACGGAGGGATTCCCTTTTTATAGCTTGTTCGTTTTGTCTGTTCTTTCTTTCTACTTCGCTTTCATCGCAGGGTGTGATCGGGTATGTCAAAGAGAAGATTTCCCATCAGGCTATTTCAGGCGCGGTCATTTCAATTATAAAAGGCGATTCGGTATTGACTTCATTGTCAACAGATGACAACGGTCGGTATGACTATCATTCGGCTGATGCGGGCAGAATTCAGATCATGATTCATGCGCTTGGATTTAAAACTGAAACACCGGATCTGATTTTATTGGATGGTTACACAACATACAGGCTTGAAAATTTCCTGGAGACAGATGCATTTAATCTTCAGACAGTGACTGTTTCTTCTATTCGGCCTGCCAATCCGATGTTAGAAAGAATATCTGAGGAGGATCTTGTATTGACAGCTGCAAATTATGATGATCCTGTTCGTGTAGCCCAGAGTAAAGCCGGCCTGGTCTTAGTCAATGATCAGGCTAATCATTTGTCTGCACGTGGTGAATCACCGCTGTTTAATAGCTGGTATTTAGAAGGTCTGGAGATCGTCAATCCGAATCATACGAGTAATGCGGGTACATTATCTGATCTGCCTACGCAATCCGGAGGAGGAGTCAATTTATTTTCTGCCCAGATATTAGGATCAACAGATGTGTACACCGGTATAAATCCATTAGATATGGGTCGAAGTGCAGGGGCTGTGATAGATATGCATTTGCATGAAAGTGCAAAATCTGAGATGAGGGCAAAAGCAGGACTTCTTGGTTTTGAATATGGTGGAGCTCAGGCGATTGGAGAAAATGGAATGTTGGATCTAAACCTGCGCTATAGTTTCACAGGTGTGTTGACAAATCTGGGTGCAGATTTTGGTGGTGAAAAAATTAATTATTATGATGGCGTCATTTCGTTTCGACAATTAGGCCAAAAGTATAAGTTGAAAATATATGGATGGGCCGGTAAGAGCCTCAATCAGTTTGATCATGTTGAAGACCCTGAAAAAATAGAACGTTATAAAGATTTCTTTGAAATCGATTTTTCAAATGAATTGTATGGTGGCGGTATTAAATATGATTATGCCTTTAGCCAAAAAATGAGTCTTCGCACCGGTATTTCGCAGTCTCAATCCAATGCGAAATACGACCGTAGTGGCCAATTTGGTCCTTTGCCGGTTTCAATACACAGAAATGATCTGGTGAATATTTTTTCTTCTCTTGCTGAATTAAACTTTAATCATTCCTCACGTATTCATTCTTCATTGGGATTGAATTACACACACAAAACTGCTGGTGCGAGTACATTAAGAGAGGAGTCTTTTGTCAGGCCGTATATAAATGCAGAAATAGACCTTTCTCAACTATTGAAAATCGAAGCCGGAGGTGAGATCAATCATTCCTTTCAGAATGATCACACTATTCCCGGATACAGAGCAGTTATTCAATGGCGACGGGACGAGAACAGAAGTATTTATTTAGGTGCAAGACATGCTGCAGGTCAGTCCTTATCTGATCCTGGTAATACTTCCACAACGAATCCAATCCTTATAGATAAATATGAATTGGGTTTAAATAGCGCTTACAGAAAGCATACAACTACTATAAAATTTTATTATCAGAAACTAAGTCAATTGACTTTATATGTTGTGCAGGATAATCTTGTCATGCTTGCTGATTTTTTTGAATCCTCCACTAGTCTGAATTTTCCTGTGTTTAATAATGGCGTGAATAAATCTTATGGACTTGAAGAAGAATGGCGTTACAGAAATCAAAAAGGATGGGCACTTGAATTCAATGCCAATATCTACAAAAGCATACGCGGAATAAAAGACACAAATCTTTCTGTAGGAAGATTTAATGGTGAGTTTGCTTTCAATTTTCTGGCATCGAAAGAAATTGTACATGAAAAAAAGGGTAAGAACCGGATCTGGAATTTTAGCCTCAGGGGTTTTATACTTGGCGGATTAAGAGAATCTGTCATTGATCAAAATCTTTCATCCGCTGCTGAGACAACAGTTTATGTTAATCCCGGAAATTTTGGTGTAAGACTTCCGAATTATTCGCGAGTGGATATAAGCATATCCCGGACAATAGCAAATCCCAAAATCAGATGGCGATATGCGCTGGATGTGCAGAATGTACTGGGCATTTCAAATACCGCATTTCACTATTATGATCCCTTCCTGGCGAGTATCCAGACCCAGGAACAACTGGGTATTATCCCGGTTCTTTCCGTTCAGGCCTCCTGGTAAACCGTTTAAAAGAATTTTCGCTTAGAAGTCCAAAGGATTACTAATTTTATCCATATAAACCAAAACCAATTATGGACGACAAGACAAAATCAATCGTAGCTCACCTCACACTTATTGGCTGGATCATAGCACTGGTGATGAATCAGTCAGACAAAGGACCAAACACATCCTATTACCTCAGGCAAATGCTTGGCCTGACCGTTTTGGGCGTGCTGGGTTGGCTGGTTGGCATGGTGCCAATTCCTTATCTGTCAATGATATTTTCAATTTTAGTATTGGTTCTCTGGGTTCTTAGCCTTATCGGTGCTTTGAGCGGCCAGCAAAAACCAGTGCCTGTAGTAGGTGAAATGTTTCAACAGTGGTTTAAATCCATTTCCTGATTTACGCCTGAAAAGTATCGTTTTAAGAAATTTCCGCAAGGAGCAATTGCGCCCTCTGTGATTGTACTAATGCAATCATAAATTGAAGCACATATGTTCCTTGCGGTTTTTTTATGTTAGAATGTCACCTGAATAAATTCCGGTGTTACATTATTGTCCGCACCTATGTCACTATGTTCATCTGTCTTCGATAGTTGCCAATTGTACTTGCCACTAAGACACAAAGGCGAGAAGAAATTTATATTTTTTTGCCAATTGTTCATTGCCTATTGCTTATTGACTCTTTCGCTGGCCTCCTACTCTCTAATTCAAACTCCAGATGCATCTGTTTTGAAATATTCCTGCTGTAATGTACAAGACCAATATCCTTAGCATAGATTTCTTCCCCTGTCCATTCTGAATTTGTCCAACCTACTTCTTCTGTTTCAAATTTGTCTTCTGTTCTGAAACGTATCGCAGGAATTGATTTTCCCTCAGAAGACCATATCATGTGTCCCATAAATCGACGTCTTCTTTGCAGGACAACATGCAGAGAATCGCCCGGTTGCCACCATTCGAGTTTCGTCAGCCAGACTTTTGTAGAATCCACCGCATCAAAAGGGAATCTGCTCGCTGAAAGGACCTTTACCGGCACTTTCTCAGTTGTTCCGGATGCATTTGCAAAGAAAAGGATCAGGGAATCAACGATCACACCATTGTACACGATTTGCTCGTATTGTTTTTGTACAACTTGTTGCCTGCTATCATAGTTTATACTGATGATGTGGTTTTTTGACGTTAATGCATGTTGCCAGACTTCGTGATCAGCTGAAGTATCGATCACGTTCCGGTAGGTATAGACCATACCTTTCTCCGGAAAAGTAGTGACAGGCAAATAATATCCGGACAAGTCCTGTGGATTTTCATCCGGATTTTTGCATTTCGTCAGAAATATGAACAAACACATGACAAATTGGCATATAACGCTGCGTGTGGTACGGTATCTGATCATATCTTTACACCTTTAACTGATAACCAATAGCATGTTTAAATTTATCACCAAAGTATTTGGTTCAAAATACGATCGGGACGTCAAGACTTATGGCCCAAATGTAGAGATCATCAATGAATTTGCAGCTCAGTATGAGCACTTATCAAATGATGAGCTCCGTCAGAAAACGAACGAGTTCAAACATCGCATCGCTGATTATCTCAAAGATATCGATGAGGAGATTGCGACTTTAAAGACGGATGCCGAAGAAGAGATTGATTTTACAGTCAAAGAAGAACTTTATAAAGAGCTTGATGAAGTCACCAAAGAACGTGATAAATCTCTTGAAGAAATTCTGAAAATCATTCTTCCTGAGGCATTCGCTGTAGTCAAAGAAACATGTCGGCGCTTCGTCAAAAATGAAAATCTAATCGTGACCGCGACTGATCACGACCGAAATCTGGCACCCAACAAACCTTACATCACGATCAGCGAAGATCAGGCCACCTATAAAAACGAATGGATGGCTGCAGGTGGACACATCAAATGGAACATGGTTCCTTATGATGTTCAGTTGATCGGCGGGATGGTATTACATGATGGAAAGGTGGCGGAAATGGGAACGGGTGAAGGAAAAACACTTGTGGCCACTCTTCCTGCTTATTTAAATGCACTTGCCGGACAAGGCGTCCACATCGTGACTGTCAATGATTATCTCGCCCGTCGTGATGGTGAATGGGTGGGACCCATTTTTGAATTTCTTTTCCTGACAGTTGATTGTATTGATAAACACAAGCCTCATTCCGCAGAACGGAAGATTGCTTATACCAGTGACATTACATATGGCACCAACAGTGAGTTTGGTTTCGACTATCTGCGTGACAACATGGTCAGATCTCCGGAGGAGCAGGTACAGAAGAAACACCATTACTGTATGGTCGATGAGGTCGACTCAGTCCTCATAGACGATGCGCGGACACCGTTGATCATATCAGGACCTGTACCTGAAGGAATGGAGGAGCAGGAGTATTTGGAACTCAAACCTTATGTAGAAAAATTAATAGACGCTCAACGCAGGTTATCCACACAGTATCTGACGGAAGCACGCAAATTATATAATGAAGGTAAAATAGGCCCATTGGAAGGTGAAGCAGGTATGGCTTTATTAAGATCGTATCGTGC
>JBATMM010000190.1:0-3397 GCA_049289835.1 Saprospiraceae bacterium
CTTAATGGATCTTCATCAAGACTTCCATCCTTATTCCCTTCTATATCCTTGAATATTCCTTCATGGATTTCGGCCAGATAATCACAACTGATCGTGATATCAGGTGGGCATTGTATCGTCGGCGCTATTTTATCCTGCACCTCAACTTCAACCATGCAATAGTTGACATTGCCCGATGCATCTGTGACCTCTAGTTCGACCATGATCGGGCCGCTTCCTACATCGCAGCATCCAAATGGTACACATGTACTTCGATCCGTACCCCGATCCTTTCCATTGACAGGTGGTATTCCGCCCGGTATCTCATCTACACATGCCCCTCCTGTGGTCCAGTCGAAATCAATACAACTATCCATCCTCCTCGCTCTGAAACTTACAGGTCCACAGTTATCAAAACTCTGATCATTGAATACGGTTGCAGGGACTAGTGTTATTCCATTTGATCTTTCACTTGTCAGACTCACGATCGTATGGCCCTGGCAACTTACTACCGGTGGTACTTCATCCACTACTGTAATATTGAATGTGCATTCACTTGTGTTTCCACATTCATCCGTCACAATCCATTTTACTGAATGTATTCCTTCAGGGAGTCCATTGAGAATGGTATTATTTCCAACAGTTGTCACTGTCCCATCATGTGAAAAGAATTGATACAAGGTTATGCTGCTACACGAATCAATTGCTTTTGGTCTGGGTACGATCATCGTAGCATAGCAATTCCACACATCTGTACTTACCGTTATATCCCCGCTGCATGTCAACACGGGGCCTTCATGATCCGCCAGCCATATCGTCTGACTATATACGGACACATCTCCTGTGCACCAGTCTCTCACGGTCCATGTGCGTATCACTTTTGTTCCATTTCCACACAGCTGAATCAATAAATCCTTATACGTCACTGACAGATTACAAACCCCTGCCGGAAGATCCAGATCAATTCCATCTACCTGCGGATAGCCTGTCACCGATGGATCTGAACTACCGTGACATACACCGATATAATCCAGTGGGAATGTCAATGTTTGCAATGTAAGCGGAACAATCCTGAATACCTGCAGACATGTCGAAGAGTTGCCACTCTTATCCGTGGCTTCCCACGTGATTTGTATTGTACCGTTTACACAATAATTAAAATCTAAAACGGTATTGATGATCGTCAATGTATTTCCTCCACAATTATCTATGACTTCGGGACGAAGTTGTTCTGGAATATTACCTGCGAGAATCTGCTCTACATCACGGCATGTAATCGTACAAAATCGACTATCATTGTCAGGAGGACAGATACAATTTATGATTGGTGCTAACTTATCTTCTACTGTGATATAACTCCAACAACTTTGACCATTGCATCTGTTCTGTACAGATACTTTAAATGTCTTCCCGACATCTTCCCAGGTAAACATATTACCGGGAATGATGTGTCCAGCCAAATCCATGATGACAACGGTATAACTGGTATCTCCTGCCAGTTCACCTGTCAGTATCATTCCACTATTGACTACAGTGCCGCATTCATTATCGATGGACAGATTGATATTGTCAATGCAGGCAAGAGGTCCGGTTCCATGGATGAAGACATTAAATGTTGCCGTGGCTGATGCGCATCCGCCTGTGACTGTAACAGAAATTGTGAATGGTCCTCCTGGTTGAGTTTGCCAAACGACTGTAATCGTGGAGTCTGTATTATCAATGATCGTGCCCCCACCCTGAAGGACCCAATCATATGTAAATGATGGATTAAAATTATTTATAGCATATGAAACAGTGTCTCCCGCACATACGACTGTAGCTGCACTTGATGAAATCACAGGTGCAACCGGTTGAGCTCCTAACGTAACTATATTATTATGCAGGCCAATTGCCCCGGAACGTGAAAGTCCTCTTCCTAAAAGCGATGAACCTTCCAATAGGTTGATCGCACCATTAACAAGAAGTGTACCTCTGAAAACAGAACTATCTCCTAGTGAGAATGCTCCATTAACCTGCCAATAAACATTGCATAAAGAGGCTGAATTAATAAGTACAACATTGGCGTGTGTGCTTGTAGATAATGCCCCGTCTATCTCGAAAATGAATAATGCATTAGGATCACCTTTTCCATCTAAAATTAAATCTGCATTTAACGATGTAGCAGCTCCTATGCAATAAACATGTGGAGGAAGCACCTGGCTGTTTCCTAATGTAACGCCAATAACTGAATCACAAGTGAGTTGATCCAGGTACATATAAGCAACATCGACATCGGTTGCAGCTGTTACAGAAACAGGATCAACCACGTGTTCTTGTCCAATCAATGTTCCGGGAGGAAAAGCAGAAAAGGCACCAACATTAGTACCCACATCCCCTGTTACGATTGTTGCTGCTCCTATATTACTAAAAGCGCCAACGGCTGTAAATAATGCAAAACCGGATGCTGTCCCTAAGTCAGGTGTCTGTCCGAAATTTACATTTGGTAGTAAGAACAGGATACTTGCTGTTATTGCATTTATAAATATGCTTTTCATTTTACTTTATTTTATGATTTATAAAATACATGCGGAGTCACTTGAAGGGAAGTAATGCCATCTGAATAGTCAATTAGATTGTTCATCCGACCTATAATGGGAATAGGTGTCTGACTATTTACAAATATGGATAGCGCGCATCTATTGGTAAATATCCAATCAGGATCAACAATAGAAATCGAATGATGGATTATTACATTCTGAAACAATGCAACTGAAAATGCATCAGAGTCATCAGAATTAAAGTCGGTAGGAAAGATTTCGTGCGAGGCAAAATCTGCTTGTGTTTTGATCGCGGATGTTGATACAACCACGCAAAACAGTATAGGTATTACGTACGGCCTGACGGTGTAAGGCGTAGTTTCCATAAGTTTTGAGAACAATGTATAATCGCAATAAATCGGCTTTCGCCTTAGGGGCAAAATTATATAAATCTTTTGAATATATATAACATTTTAAAAAATATTTTAATTTTTAAGTACCTGTTTAATAGATAATTATATATAATATTATTAAATTTTGTAATATTTATTTATATTATAAAAAATAATAATGTTGTCTTGTCTTGCAATTAAAATATAAATGGCGGTCAGACATGAATTCATCCGGATTTTATCCCTATTGTGCGTATAGAACTCATGAAAAAGGCCTCCACAAATGGAAGGCCTTTTCATAAATAAATTCTTTGAACTGCTTACCGTATCAACACCATTTTCCTGCTAGCCGAATTCCTTCCGCTTTCAAGACGATAATACAGCACACCCGTTGAACGGACATCTTTTTCCGTCAGTACGATAGTATTATATCCTGCCTTGTACTCCCTGTCAAAGCTCGCCACCGTCTGTCCTGTGACATCATAGATCGTAAGACGCGCAGGCCCATCC